>NZ_JAAAJC010000030.1 GCF_009900715.1 Halococcus salsus | reverse complement strand
GAGCGTGTCATAGAATCCGTCTCATGCCGTGAGCATCTCGCGGCCCGGATTGTCTCCTCGTTCGTCGTTGGTGATTGCGACGACCACTCGAAGGCACAATGCAACGAACACCTGCGTCCGCGCATGGACGCGGCCTCGGGCACGGACGGGCCCGAGGCCGCAGTCCTTGACCGTATCATTCGTTCGTTCGACCTGTGTCCGGCGATTGTACGTCTCGTCTAAGACCGAGCGTTTGAGCTGTACGTCCTCGCTGTGCTTTTCGATGCGGTCTTCGACCCTGTACTCGATATCGAGCGGATCGTCGGTGTTTCGCGGGTTATACGGGGCGATTGGCACGATCCCTGCCTCCAGCAGGTGATCGTGCCAATCGAGCGTGTCGTACGCGCTGTCGCCAAGCATCCAGACCGGATGTTTGACGGCGAGCGCGTCACGCGTGACGCGCATCGCTGTCTCTTCTGGCGCTTGTTTCGCTGGCGTGAACTCCGCTGCGATGGGAATCTTTGCTCCCGCCGAGACGATCGTACAGCCGAAACCGTAGTAGTGCTCTTCAGCGGTTGAATCGTAGTTCCACGAGGCATCGTCGTTCCACGGAATCGCTTCGACGTGAGTCGAATCGATTCGGTACGTAGAGTCGAGCAGGCCCCGAACGGCGGCCTGCTCGACGAGGTGGTCAAAGACATCGTCAACGACGTGTTCGAGATCGGTGAGGAAGCGATCGACCGCGTCTCGCGACGGCGGTCGATCGAAGCCACAGCTGAGCCAGACCAGCGGCTTCTGGAGTTCTCGTGCGACGGGACGAGTGCCGTAGACGTCCTCGTAGTAGCAGTGGAGAAAGCCGCAGAAGAGTTCTGGTGGCTCATGAACTCGTGTTCGCCCCCGCTTGCAGGGGGCGAACACGTCGTACCCCAGCAGAAACTCGAAAGAGAGATACTCAAACAGCGGTACTGTCTCGGTCGCCGCGACATTCAAGAAGTCGTCGACAGAAGTGACGTTTTGCAGGGTCTGGGCGTTGTTGGACACAATTCCCACACCCTGCAACCTCGCACGTGACGCTTTCTATGACACGCTC
>NZ_JAAAJC010000029.1 GCF_009900715.1 Halococcus salsus | reverse complement strand
TTCGCCGAGTCCGATATCGATCTCCTCGTCGAGGCTGTTGACGAGGAAGTTAAGCACCTGCTCTTCGGTGAGTTCGTTGGCTGCTTGGTCCGGTCGCATCAACCGACCAAGCAGCCCGTTCACCTAACCCGCTTTGTGAGGTACTGATCTTGGGATCGGACCCCTACCCAATCGAGTAATATCCTGCGGTGGTCGACGGAGATTTTTTGACATGCCCACACTAACAGACGGTATGAGCATTTCCGGTATGCCTGACGTCTACTATCTCGATGAGCCTCGGGTCCAGCAGCAAATGCAGATGATACACCAAGGACAAGTCCAGAAGGTCGTTGAGACAGTCAGCTCAACAGATTCTTCAGAAAATGAGGGACGTGTTTCAATCTACGAATTCCTCGATTACCACCGAGGCAGCAGCGAAGAAAACATCGAAGATTTCTCTCGAACCGTTCAAAGTACTCCTATCGGACAGTTCATCGCCTTTCATGGCGTCTTGGATACAGTAAAAGAGGATCTAACGCACCTTAGTCGGATCGACAATAATATCAGAAATTCGCTTGAGGACGGAGACTACGTGACTATCGAAGGGAAAATAGAACGGCCACCATGGACCCAGCTATATGATCTCGCAGAGCGGCTTGGGATTGATCTTAGTGACGTTGAATCTGGAGGACCTGAGATGCCTGACGATTCGGAAGAGAGGCTTCTGGAAGAGCTTGAGGATGCAGCGAGATACTACCAGGTCTCGATGAATGGCGAGTGTGATGGTTGTTTTGTGTTCAAGTTGTGGGAGGAAAATATGCTGAGCATAGCGAGAGACTTCCCAAACAACTTCAAGGATTATACAGTATTTGCGAAAATAGACCACATATACGAACAAGGGGAGGAGCGACATTACCTTGATTTCCTAGATGAGATGCCAACGAAGGATAGAAAAGAACAGACAGAGAGACGGATTCGCAAGAAACAATTGGCCAACGAATTAGATCCACTGTACATGGATGGTGTGGATGATGCCGACCTCCACATCTCACCTCCTGATATTGTTCTCACTCCTGTTGCGATCTACGCATGAAGCTCTAAGTAATGGTCTCAGGCTATCTATCCCTAATTGCAAAGTTTAGGGAGGAAAGCTCGTTTTTGCCGCCAATCACCTTTGGATATCTGTACTCTAAAGGGTCTGAGATCCCCGTTTGTTCGTTCGAAGTTGATATATCGTATGTATTCACCGGCTTCAGTTCAACTATTTACCTCATACTAGCGGTCATTTCCTTGGCGACTGCATCTGGAGCCTATACAATAGCAAAAACGGGCATGTCTACAGCTGATGTCCGAAATTCTGCAACGACCAAATTTGGATATATACTTGATAGCGTCGTCACTTTAGAAAGTATTTTCACGTTTTTAGCTCCGCTTCTGCTCATACTCCGTATTTGCCAAGGCGATTTCATAGCAAATACGCTGCTATTGATTCAGGTCATTCTGATCGGAACCACCGGCTGGTCACTTCTTCTCAACCGCTACACAGATGTAGAGGGATTCAAAGGAATGTCGAAGTAGCCATATTTACTGAGCGAACATTTGGCTATCCATTTTCCAGAGACTTGGAATAGACTATCGAGAAACAACTGTTTTCGGATAACCTTCGAGAACCCCTGTTCTTTATAAGTAAACTTGTAGCATTCAGAGAAATAGTTTGATTACCACTTTCGGAATTGCTGACCATTTCGACGTCAATCATATAACCAAGGATTGTGAAGGCCCGATATGGTCAGCCAAGATATTGCTCAGGAGCATCTCGACATCTACGATGAGTTGGATATGGCAGAACGAGGAGAAAGACGACTCAGAGCGTACACGATGGTGGACTACTATTGTAAGGTTGTTTCGGAGGTCAGCACAGCCTATCTCGGACTGAAAGGAGATATACGGACGGATAGTCTTAAAGAGCAATGGGAGCGATGCCGATCCCGGTTACAAGCTCTTGACGACTTCGAAGTTCCGAGTGACTACAGCAAGGCAATATACAATCTCCATTCGATTCGGAATGACGTAGCCCACGATTACCAAAAAAATCCCTCTACGTCTGAGTTAGAACAAATTCGTGATGTAGCCGCTGACTGGAGAAGTTGGCTAATCGAGAAAGCTGAAGAATATGATGAGGTGAAGGGTGAGCTAGATGCACGCAAGACGATGATACGAATCGCCCAACGTTCTCTTGAGGAGATCGAACATGCTGATGTCCCGTACCACGATCCTTTCGCCTCTGATGTCAAGGATGCAAAGAAACGAGCCAAAGATATCTCGGCGGAACTGAATGACCTGAAAAGTGGTGATGAGATCTCTATTGAACTGGTATATGCCCTATTGGATGCAAAAGAACTCACGCAACAAGTAGATGAAGCTAGGGTGGGTGATGCACACGTCGATTGGGCACTGGGTGAAGTTGCAGAGCCAGAGGTAAGTCCAGAAGAGGTTGGCCTCAAGTGAACCCCTAGAAACGGACGTCTAAACGCCTTTATTTTGGTCTGAGCGTGTCATAGAATCCGTCTCATGCCGTGAGCATCTCGCGGCCCGGATTGTCTCCTCGTTCGTCGTTGGTGATTGCGACGACCACTCGAAGGCACAATGCAACGAACACCTGCGTCCGCGCATGGACGCGGCCTCGGGCACGGACG
>NZ_JAAAJC010000028.1 GCF_009900715.1 Halococcus salsus | reverse complement strand
AAAGTGCGCCAGCTATCCAAGCCTCGTCAGTGATCGCCGTGAGCCCTATCCAGAGGCTCATTAAGATACTTGCCCATCCCATGACTTCTCCCAGTTTGAGCTGCCGATTGGTGGTCAGTGACGCTCGTATATTGCTAAGAACTGTCATGGCTTCTAGTTCGTCTACATGGAACATGTAGCTTTCCCATAACAGGTCGGGTAAAGATACTTACTGGACGGGAAAAAGATGCTATCATGAGCGCAACACAGTCTGCCGTGCTGTTCGGGAGGGAACGGCACCGCTCCCGACAGTTCATCGGGTTCGCCGCGGCGATGTTCGTGCTCACGGCCGTCTTCCTCGGCGGGATGATGACCGGAACGCTGCCCTTCATCTGGCCGCTCGTCTATCTGCCGGTCCTCATCGGGGTCGTCGCAGCACTGGTGAACGCCTATCTCAACAGCGGGTTGGTCGTGAGCACCCTAAACACGGTCGTCATCGCCGGTGCGATGGTTCTCACACACGGAATACGCGCCGTTCTGTCCCCCTCATGGCCGGTGACGGGTTGGTCGTGGTATCTGTGGGTTGCGACGGCGCTTCTCGGTGTCGGCATCGGTGCGTTCATCCTCGGAGCCGGTATGCGGCGCTTGGTCGGCCATTTCGGGTGAGAAGCTAACTAGCGGCCATTCAACGCGAGGAACGCCAGGACCATCAATGAGGGGCTGCCGTCGGCGTTCTCGGTGACCCTTCTGCCTGCGAAAGCCCGCACAGCGCCCTGTGGGCGCGAGCAGGACCGTGGAGGTGGGCGGGCGCGGAGGGTGGGTACGCGGTCGGGCTTTGGCCGGCCCGAAGGGGGGGGACTCCTTAGCGGGGCTGTCGCAGTGGCGACGGCATTCTACGCCGGAGCCAGTAGGTCGGAACCGTGCGGAGTGAGCACGCGCGATCTCGTCGCAGCAGCGCAGCCGGGCGACCATCAGGAGAGTGAGCGAAGCGAGCGGTCCGGTGAGCACGACCGACGAGCTCGCGCGATGGCGCAGCGAGCACGGTGGGGCGGTCGCCGTTCTTTTCGAACCGCGTGCGAGAAAAGCGCGTGCTGAAGCCGTTGCAGAATTTCTATGGATGCAAAAATTCAGCGAACCCCTGTCGGTAGACACTCGACTACTGATAGAGTCTGGTGTTTATCCTATCCGGTGCTGATACGACCTCCAGAGCCGCTTTGAATATGTGAAATAAGTTCATAATTTGTCCCATATGCTGAGCATTTCATAAAGCATTAAGTGATGTCCGGATTTTGAAATAGTGGGTACTGCTTGTACCGTTGGTAAAAATGCAGACCCCACGTAAACACATGACAGAACCACTGCTACAACCGATGCAAGCGTCGGGATACCTCGAGAGCGTTATTGGAGACATCGTTCCAGCCGTTCTCGCAGTTGTCGCTGCGCTCGTCATCCTACTTGTCGGGATTATCATTGGTCGTATCGTCGGCGGCATCGTCAAACGTGCCATCGAAGGAATCCGTCCCTCAAAGTACACCGCAGGGACCCCACTCGAACGACAGGGGAACATGGATAATGACGTCGCTCAAGCAGTCGGCGACCTCGTAAAGTACGTCATCTATTTCCTTGCCCTCCTGCTCGCGCTCGCACAGGTTGATCTCCCACTTCCGGGAGACGTCCTTTCGGGAATTACTGCTGCCGCCCTCCGGATCGTTGTGGCGGCGGTCATCCTGATTGTTGGGTTCGCTATCGGTCGCTTCGTCAGCGGCATCATCGAAGATATCGTCGACGGATTCGGGCTTGAGACATACATTCGAGACACACCGCTAGCCACAGTTGCGCGGTCAGTCGGCGGTGTTGGCAGTGCAATAGCGATGGTCATCGAATATCTGATCTACTACTTCGCGTTGGTCGCAGCCGTAGACCAGCTTCAGTTTCAGGCTCTTTCACAGCCGCTGAGTGTATTCGTTGGCCAACTACCGCTTGTCATTGCAGGAGTGCTCATCCTCGTAGTAGGGATTTATGTGGCTGATATCATCGGTGACTTCGTGGCGAACATCAACGCTACCCGTGTGACCGACCTCGCGGGGATGGTGGTGCAGCTGTTCGTCTACTATATTGTGGTAGTGTTCGCACTCGATACTGCTGGTTTCGACACTTCAGTGCTGCTGAATCTGTTTAACACAGTGGTCGTGGCGTTCTTCGGAGCGCTCGGTGTCGCGCTCGCGCTCGCAGTTGGCATTGGTGTCGGCTGGGGCAGCAAGGACTACGTCGCCGAGAACATCGAGGACTGGGTTGGGAGCGCGCGAAACAGTACATCCGACCTTACTGAAGAGTCCAACAATCGGTCAGGCGATAACTTCGACTCGCCAGGTTCAACTGACGACTAACTCGCTCCTCCCCATTTTATCGGCCTATCTTTGGATTGCAATTCACAGTCCAGTAGTGAGATGGCTACAGGAGCGTAATTTCGTTTCATGCTTTCGGCGCAAAACCACACGAGGTTTCACGTCGATAGAACCGATTGTATCTCGTTGCACATCGATCACCTGTATCCATGTGCAAGATTCGCGTCACGAGCGCATTGAACCGCCGTGCTACTCTGGTCGACCAGCTGAGATCACCTTTCACTATAACCAATCTATCAGTGAGTCACCCGAACAGCACTCACGATCGGCTCCAATGTGCAAAATCCACCACGAGAACCGACGTGGTTGAAGGGAGAAGCTGGCGAGACCTGTAAAGAAACACCTGCTTCTCTACACCCTGTTGAAATCACGGATTCGTTTATTTCGATCGCCCCTGTCGGCGAGCGTTTATGCTGCATTCGATGCGTGCTATAGCGTGGTATATGGTAACAACAAATAAAGGGATCCCCGCCGTAGTATGAAATGCAGGCGTGTTTGCCTGTGCTACGTTCGGTCAACACGGGGACACCGGGCGTAGGAGCATACGCGAACCACGGGCCGGGGGGCAAAACCGACCGGCCCATTTTCCAGCATCTCCCAAAGAGACTGACCGCGAGGGTGCTGTGTGAGCTATAGTAGCCGACAACTGTAACGCCGTGCTGAAGTCTATCTCCGGTGAATCGTGGATGGTCCCCCTCTCCCCCTCCCTTCTGATCGGTCTCTCAATGCTTTGACCGGTAGCGTCGCCGAGGAATTCGAGCCGTACCGAGACCCAGATGACCTACTACGGCGCGTGAGGGTCGTCAGAATCGGCAAATGGTGGCTCATCACCGCCGACGTCGAACTCGGCCCCACAATCGAGGCAGCGATACTCGTCGGCCGCGGCCGCACTCGCCGCGGGGAGGGTCTCGACGTTTTCGGATCCACATGCTGGACAGGCGATTGTTGCCGTCATGTCATCAGGTGTGTCTCGCATGGCTATTCACCGATGGAAAGTCGGATTGCGTTTATTGACTATTTTTTGGCCGAACTCCTCATTCGCTGCCAGAATCCTTCGAAATGAATTGACCCCGTGCCGTGACGGGCGTCGCCTCTAGCAGTGGTCATTCGAGAAGTTCATCGACATGGTGACGCGGGCAGCATGGTCGGCCCTCCTGTGCGGCAGTCAGTCCTTTCGAACAAGCCGAGCGTGTCATAGAAAGCATCACGTGCAGGGTTGCAGGGCGTTGGAAGTGTGTCCAGCAAAGCCAACGCCCTGCAAAACGTAGCTTCAGTCGACGACTTCTTGAATGTCGCGGCGACCGAGACAGTACCGCTGTTTGAATACCTATCC
>NZ_JAAAJC010000027.1 GCF_009900715.1 Halococcus salsus | reverse complement strand
GAGCGTGTCATAGAAAGCATCACGTGCAGGGTTGCAGGGCGTTGGAAGTGTGTCCAGCAAAGCCAACGCCCTGCAAAACGTAGCTTCAGTCGACGACTTCTTGAATGTCGCGGCGACCGAGACAGTACCGCTGTTTGAATACCTATCCTTCGGATTTCTGCTGGAGTACGACGTGTTCGCCCCCTGCAAGCGGGGGCGAACACGAGTCCATGAGCCACCGGAGCTCTTCCGAGGCTTTCTCCACTGCTACTACGAGGACGTCTACGGCACTCGTCCCGTCGCACGCGAACTCCAGAAGCCGCTGGTCTGGCTCAGCTGTGGCTTCGATCGACCGCCGTCGAGAGACGCGGTCGATCGCTTCCTCACCGACCTCGAACACGTCGTTGACGATGTGTTTGACCACCTCGTCGAGCAGGCCGCTATTCGGGGCCTGCTCGACTCTACGTACCGAATCGATTCGACTCACGTCGAAGCGATTCGGTGGAACGACGACGCCTCGTGGAACTACGACTCAACCGCTGAAGAGCACTACTACGGCTTCGGCTGTACGATCGTCTCGGCGGGGGCAAAGATTCCCATCGCAGCGGAGTTCACGCCAGCAAAGCAAGCACCAGAGGAAACGGCGATGCGCGTCACACGTGACGCGCTCGCCGTCGAACACCCGATCTGGATGATTGGCGACAGTGCGTACGACACGCTGGAGTGGCACGACCACCTGCTGGAAGCAGGGGTCGTGCCGATCGCCCCGTACAACCCACGAAATACCGACGATCCGCTCGATATCGAGTACCGGATCGAAGACCTCATCGAAAATCACAGCGAGGACGTTCAGCTCAAACGCTCAATCTTAGACGAGACGTACAACCGCCGGACACAGGTCGAACGAACAAATGATGCGGTCAAGGACTGCGGCCTCGGGCCCGTCCGTGCCCGAGGCCGCGTTCACGCACGAGCGCAGGTGTTCCTCGCGCTGTGCCTCCGAGTAGTCGTCGCGATCACCAATGATGAACGAGGAGACAACCCCGGCCGCGAGATACTCACTGCATGAGACGGTTTCTATGACACGCTCTTCAATATACAGCATATACTGTAGAATCCTACCCTCCGAAGCTAGCTAAAGGGGAAGCATCCTATCTGGTCACGTCTCTTTGCTCATGGGCATTACATCGACGCAGCTAGACTTCTCGGCGGACTGAGTACCCTCCGAGAGGTAGACATCTCACTTCTCTCAGAAACCTCTCACAAAGCAAACTAAGGGCATACACTCTAAACAGGACTCAGTGCCTGCTGATGGTACTTCAGTTCCCTCCACGATACATACCCCTCATCTCAGTTTCCTTCCCTAGCAGCGTTGTATGAGTCACTGTTATCCGACCCTATAGAGCAATGTAGTGGTGGATGCTGATGCGGTCATATCCAATGCTGTTCAGTTATCGCGGTGGCTGTAAAGAGAAGTATCAGCAGAGAAGTGTATTCTGTCTAACAAAGTTTTTCACACTTTACAAAGCAGCATATAGGTTAGTTTGGAACTACCCTCTGCCCCACAAGGGGGCTATCGGGTAGTTCCCTGTATGCAGTGTTATTCCAGTTAGAAGGTGGTTTAGAGAAGTAGGCTTCGAGGAAAGGGATCTTCGAGGGGACAGGACTGGGAGGGTGGAGTTCCCTTTCTCATCGGGGGGAGAGACTTGTGAGATTCATTCCCTTCACCACTCGGGGGCCTGAGTCACGTCTAGACTCTGTTGTTCATCGTCATGATAGATGACTGAGACGTATTCAGATTCGTTGATGATGGCTCTTTCTTCTCTGCGAGCCTCAATCCATTCACCAAAGTCCTGGTCGGGAGGTATCTGGCTTTCCCTAACGGTAATGAAGTCATCAGCGATCAACCCCTCATCATCCAACTGGAATATCTGAGCACGTTGCATAACTAATTCATCCACATCCCGATCCTAGAGTGTTGGGGGTGAATGTAGCTTATCTAACATACCTCGAAGCTACCCGATTAGTGATACATCTTCTAAAGGAAACTGATAGGTAAGGTCACTGACTCTATGAGAGTTCTGTTCACAAGTTTCTTTCACTGCTCAGAGTATGCAACGACTGAGTTACTTACCCTTTTCAGAATAAGGACGAGTAAACTACTGTTGATTAATCAACCTTTCTCAGAGGGATGTACCCACCATCATGTACCTCTCTAAAGGCCCCCTATCATGATTTCTGACATGAGTAGGTTCCCTTCCCCAAAATACAGGGGTCGCTGTAAGTCCTCTCCGTGGCCCAAATTATTCTCTCCACATTACTATGAGCCACCATCGTATTGGATTTCATCGACATTCACACCCACCAACAGGTCCATGATTTGAAACGACCATGCATTGCGGGCGCGTGAGTATGGCGATTAATCCACGGAGGGAGTGGATTTCCCTCCCTCAAAGGCGGGGGTTTCATGCCGAGGATGGGTCTGCACGAAGATGATTATGCCATTAGAGAGCATGAGAATGGACTCAGTAAGAATCTTACCTAACATTGGAACGACTCTCTGATTAGACGTTAGGTAAGAAGGGGACTCACTGACACCTGTCGTCAGGAATCTGAGCTAACCGAGTGACCTGCTACTAGCAACAACAGCAACAACAGGCAGTTTACTCACCAGTAATGGACAGTTGCTAACACATCCTACCTCACTGGATGATTTAGTTCGTGTTAAGGTTTCTATGTGTTATGCAACTTTCTGACGGGGTATCACCCTGTGGCTGCTGACGACGAATGTTGGTCGGGTTGAATCAGCATCCACCCATGCCGCTTTGTCTTCGAGAACACTATCTTCCCCTTCGTCAACTGTTCAACTTTCTTACAAGCCCTATAGACCTGCCTCCAAGCGAGTGATTCCCCTGTTGCAGTTTCAATCAGATTCTTGAGATTATCCCGAACAGTCCTACCCTTCGGAGCTTTCTTCGACCAGGAAGACCAATTCTTCATCACAGCTGCAGCACGAGTGACGGATGCAGTTACTTGCACTCCTACGGGATCGTCCTTCTTGTCGTCGGCAATTTGCTCTAATGGCGTAGAATCGTCTTGAGCGGGTGCATCTTCCTTCCCCGAACCCTTGGGGTTATTACCCCCCAACTGGGCTTCAAGTTCATCAATACGGCTATGAGCGGCATCTCTCGCTAGTTCCACCCTCTCCACCCTGTCGAGTAGATCAATAACTATCTGTTTCAGCGGGTTCTCATCAGAAACGTTGCTCAATACCTCATCAACCTGAGTCGTGCCGATGGATTCTTTATCGGCGGGTGTGTTGGCTGTCATTGAAGGTCGCTCCTTCCCGACGGTAGCCCCGTCCATCGTGGGAAGGGTGGTCCAACACCCTTCTCGCATTCATGCTCCACGAACGACTGAGCTACATCTCTCTGCAGCGTCCCTTGTCATAAAACCACCTGCCAAAGATACGCAGGTATGAGTTATCTGAGCAACATGACTTCACCGTACCTTTGTTCTATAGATTCATAGGGTTGGGCACATGGCAAATACCGTCCTTGTCGCATTTGGATTGTTGGTAGATGCATTGGGAGCTTTGTCCATTGCAGTCCCAGATTTACCTCTCAGACAGCAACGATTGATGCATAAAGTGTCTGTTCCTCTATGGCCGTACTTCCGTAAAAGAAGGACTCTGGATGAGATTGAGGGGACAGATAATCTTGAAGAGATAAAGCGAATTCTTCGAGCCATATGGCCGTCTATACGCCGTTCTCGGAATTACAATAATCATCTGTATTTGGGTGAATTCGAAGAACAAGACTTCTGGAGACCCAATGACCCTTCCCTACCAGGCACTGTATCGGCTTCCAATGCAATAGTTGTGTTTAAAAATCAGAGTGAAGAATTGTACGACCATGCAACAATTTCTAGTCTCAAGGACAATATTACACAGCACATCAACGCACAATACCGTGTATGGGGATGGCGCTCACTAGCAACAGGGTTCTGCATACAGCTTATTGCACAATTTCTCTAGGAGCTGCATAACACTGATAATCTCACGCTGATGAGTGTCCTCATCATCATGCCTCGACTCACTGTAACTCTCTCGGATGAACGTGCCGAGAAAGTGGCTGAAATGGCTGAGAAAGACGAGTATGAGAGTAAATCAGAGGTGATTAACTACTTCATCAGCATGGGAGAGGATGCTGCTGAAATACAGTCTGAGAACGAACGTCTACAACGAGAGAAGCGTACCCTCATCGAGCAGCGGGAAGATAACCGTGAATTAGTAGCATGGGCAGAAGATCACCGCTCTCTGCTTGAAGATGAGTATGAACGCCGAAATGCGCCTCTCTGGAAGCGTCTACGATGGTTTGTCTACGGAAAGAAGTAAACAGCTACTATGGCTTCTCCGCTCTTCGATAGTATGTATTTCCTGAGTACTCTGCATGTTCTTCGTCAATTACTCTCGCCTCAGCTACTTCTTTGTCTATGAGCAGCTCTAGCATAGAATCGACAAAAACCATGACTATCATTGATTGAATTGCTTCGTCCTCGCCTATCTCAAATAGTTCGTTGGTTATCTCTATCGGCGAATACGCCTTCGGATACCCTTCATCTAAGAAGTTGTAGACTTCGCTGAGCCAAGGTTTCCCTGAGATTCCTGCTTCCCATATCTCTTCTGAAATTGGCATATTCCGTCTTTGAGATTGTGAGTGATAAAATGCGTGTGCTGATTTCACCACGGTGTTTATCTGGGAGGCATGTCTACCACCAAGAGATACCTATGTCGACGGCAGGGCTACCGTTCGACGCGGAGCTAGTCTCTCGGGAGCTTGAGCAGTCCAGTGAAGAGCGCAAGGAAGAGATCGCTGACAGCGTCTTTCACATGCTATCCGTACAACCCTCAAAGGATACTTCTGATGTTCCTGACTTACTCGACATGAAGGGATTTCTTGAGGAGGAAGAAAGTGAGAGCAAGCGCCCTGGGACGAGAGCCCTGAAAGAAAGTCGTGATCTGGATGAGGAGAAGGATGATGAACTGATGAGCCGACTCTCACTAGATGAGTAGGAGGCTAGGCACGGTAGTTTTCGATACTGAGCCAATGATCGCTTATTTCTTCAATGAGGATGGGAGTGACGAGGTCGAGAAGGAGCTACAAAGCGTGAGAGACGGTGCTACTGGGGTCATGTCCGTTGTGAACCTAACTGAAGTATTCTACTTGGTTGCAAATATGCGTAGTGTCTCAAAGGCTAAGAAGTGTGTTCAGTCGATTAGGGAATTCGGCATAGAGATCGTGGAGTGCATGCCGACCTGGGAGACTGCAGCCATGATTAAGCATACGTACTCTATCGCCTTGGGAGACTCCTATGCAGTTGCTGCAGCAGATGAACGGAATGGTACACTCATTGTTGGTGCTGATGACGACTTCGATGAGGTGACAGAAGTTCCAATCAGTCGCTTTCGTACTGAAGCAGCATAGCCACCAATATTCAATAGAGCGTGTCATAGAAAGCATCACGTGCAGGGTTGCAGGGCGTTGGAAGTGTGTCCAGCAAAGCCAACGCCCTGCAAAACGTAGCTTCAGTCGACGACTTCTTGAATGTCGCGGCGACCGAGACAGTACCGCTGTTTGAATACCTATCC
>NZ_JAAAJC010000026.1 GCF_009900715.1 Halococcus salsus | reverse complement strand
GTGTAGCACTCATAGCAGCATCCTTTCTCCCGTCCGGTAAGTGTCTTTACCCGTCGGCCGAGCGACGGGTTTCGGTACCGTACATCCCAACTCCTCTATAGGTACTGGGGTCCTTCTCCGTTCAGAATTTGATGAACTTCTCTACGGTTTATGAGGTACGGTATTCGATTCTGAGGCACCTGAGATGCCCGTAATCGGCGGAATTGGGCCTGAAGCGTTTTACTCGTGCTTAGTCCAATAAGGACGAGTAGTTTTACAACCAACCCCGCCCTCTCCCACAGCACACCAGATGCGACAACCCAGAACCCGGGTTACTCGCCCTGAGAGAAGCGATCGATCGAACGAACGTGATGGAGGCGCGTAGCGTGGTGCGCATCGACGCCGTCGTCGGGGACTTCCTGACGGACAAGGGAAAAGGTCAGCGCGGCGAGAGCGGCAACTACCGCCAGGACGCCGGTCGGGAGCTCGGTCGGTTCGTCGACTTTCTCGCCGATCACGAGGACGTCGTGACGACGTTCGAGGAACTTGACTCGGGTCACCTTCGTGAGTATGCGCGTCATCTCGCCCGTCAGGGCTGGACAGGGGGTACAGTGCGTACCTACTACGCATACGTCTCAGCGTTCTGTGGCTGGGCCGTCCGCGAAGGTCACCTCGCCGAGAACGTCGCCCAGCGGCGCAACGCCACCGAGCCTATTCCCGACGACGGCGGTCACAAGAGTGGTGACCAGCAGGCCTGGTCCGTTGAGGATCGCCAACAGCTCACCGCGTTCGTCGACGAGCAGGCCAGCACCGCGATCAATGAAATCGGTGAGGACCGTGAAGCAGCGATCAAGGCCTGCCGCGACCGCGCGTTGGTGTATCTCCTCTCGTACTCCGGAGTCCGGGGCGCGGAGGTCCTCCGTGATCGGAGCGACGAGCGTCGCCAAGGGCTCTACTGGGAGGATGTCCACCTCGAAGATCGCTATGCGACGGTGTTCGCCAAAAAGCAGCGTCTCGACGATCGGGGGCTCCCCGAGCCGGTACTCCATCCGCTACAGATGTACCAGAAGGTCCTCGACGCGCCGAGCGAGAACTGGCCGGTGTTCCCCTCGTTCCATCGCCCGACGCTCTCGGAGTGTTTGACCGATGGACTGACCTCCCGCGGGTACACTGAAACCGAGATCGAAGAGATGCACACGGACCGCTCGCAGATCGAGATCTGCACCGAATTCGATATCACACCACCGTCGATGACGACCGGTGCTGGGCGACACGTCCTCCAGCGGCTGTGTGACCAAGCGGGTATCGAGCTCAGTGACGACCACGACTATCTAATGCCCCACGGCGCTCGGCGCGGTGCCGGCGAGGTTCTCGTGCGGACCTCAGGGCACGCAGCCGCTGCCAGGGCACTCGACAACTCCGAGGAGGTCGTTCGGGAACACTACTCGCATATCGAAGCCGGAGAACTCGCAGACCAGATGACCAACGCGTTCGAGGAAGCTGACCAGCAGGGGTGAATCGGCGAGCAAACAGAATAGATAACTGACTGGAACTCACACTCTGCTGAACAGTCACGAACTAGCCATCTGTTTTCAACTTCCGATGACATGTCTTCGACCACTGAACACACTCACAAACGCACGCAGACTTCCGGAAGAGGGGTACTGGGAGTGAAAACCGGTTGTAATGGGTGACGATGACGCCGCAGCTGAAGAGCATGAGGTCACCTCCATCGTAGAGAGCGTTGTTGAAGACCACGAGCACGACGCCGATACGGACCAGAGCGAGGCCACCACCATTTCCCTCGGTCGGGGAATTTTCCTCGTCGGCGTTTGCAGTGCAATCGGGTGGCTCGCTGGCTACACCACCATCGTCTATTGGGACATCGATCCCTGGCTGGTCGGGCCAGCACTCGCACTATTCCTTGGGGGTGGAGCCGGCCTCGTTATTACTACGCTCACTACCAGCAGTTCATCGGACGCTGAGGACACCCACGATGACTGATGTGGTTTCGGTGATCGAGAACCGCACTGACCCCGCTGAACGGGACGAGAATCGGCATTCATGAACCCATGAAAGTCACTCGTCGAGATGCGCTCGCGGTGATCGGTGCCTCTGCAACGACGCTGGGGAGCATGCTTGGCGTAACAATGGCCAGCTCACCTTCTGACACTACCGATAGCCAGTCTCAACCTGACGTGAATCACTCACAGACGCAGTCGCCCGACGCGAATCAGCTCCGGTATCCACAAGATACACGAAAGCAAGCCTGGACGTCCGGAAGCCCGTTGTCGGCTGTTTCCGGGTTCGAAGCGTGGACCGCTACCAACGGATCAGTCGAGGCCAACACCACTGCTCGTGTGGAAACGAGATTCTCGCCGAGCATCCTGATTGTCCCCAGACCGGACGGTTTGGGCCGAACGTTCTGGCCCAAACCGCCCTCCGCAGGTTTCGTCAGCGAGTGCCCAACCGCAGGCAGGCGGAAGTCTTCGATTGGCAATTAGACTACCCAGTCTCGCACCGAACGGTCTACAACCTGACCAAGCGGGTCGCAGACCGGCTGCGACCCGCATACGAGGACGTGAAGGCCAAAATCCGAGAGAGCGACGTAGTCTACTGCGATGAAACCGGCTTGTCGGTTGATGGGGATCAGCACTGGACGTGGACGTTCGTGACCGACGAGGAGGTTCTGTACACGATCGATGAAAGCCGTGGCAGTCAGGTGTTAGAGGAGGTCCTCGGCGAGGAGTTCGCCGAGGACTCGATACTAAGTTGTGACGGCTGGCCAGCGTATCGAACGTACCACACGAAGCTCCAGCGCTGCTGGGCGCATCTGCTGCGAGAGGCGGAGTTCGTTGCAGAGCGATACAGGGAAGCGGAGACGTTATCCGACGAATTACACGAGCTTCATGAGGATTTGACGGCATTCGACGAGAAGGACCCGCCTGCCTCCGCTCGTGAGCGGAGGCGGGCGGATGCATCGTTGCATCTGGAGGGGCTCCTCAGGGAGGAGTATCAAGCGGAGGAGGTACAGAAGCTGGTGAAGAAGATCAGGAACGGATTGGGGTGCTGGCTGACATTCGTGACGGAGTCGGATGTCGATTCGACGAACAATCGCGCAGAGCGGGCTCTGCGCGAGCAGGTAATGCTGCGGAAGATGTTCCGGAGCCTCCGCTCAGCCGAAGGAGTACGTATCCACGAGACGATTACGACGATGTTAGCGACTTGGAAACGACGTGGTCTTGATCCGCCCGAACAGCTACGATCAATGCTCGGTGGGCGGGATCTTGAGGCACGATTAGAGGCATCTTGATCCGTGAGTGACCGATCCCGCTATCCAACTACTCGCTGCGAAGGAGTGTCGTAAGCCACGATAGATCGAGATTGAAGCGTGCTTCGAACTGCTTGACTAGCAGGAGGTCCGTATCAGTAAAGCTCCGGGTCAGGATCATCGAGGCGAGCTGGGCGGTGTACAACAACACACCGATGCCGGCGATTGCGAGTAGTCCGAGCGTCCGCTGGGATGTGAGTGTGAGGACGCCGATGCCAACGAGGGTCGTCGGAATGAGCGGTTTGAACGCGGCCGCCGAGAACGGATAGCTGCCCACCGCTCGGTAGATCACAACCACTTCGACCGTATTGTAGACGAAGTAGCCGACAACGGTCCCGAATGCCGCGCCGACGATCCCAAAGCGGGGGATGAGCGCCGCGTTCAACACGATGTTCACGGCGACACCAGGAAGCGCCGAGTAGAACTCGACCCGCGGGCGGTTGATCGCCTTGACCATATCGCCGTCCAATCCGACGAGCACGCGATAGAACAGCCCCGCCATCAGAATGGAGAGCACGGGGGCCGCAGGGAGGTACGCCGTCCCAAAGAATAGGCGGATGGCAGCCGGCGAGAACAACGTGAACAGGAGGACCGCGGGGAACGTCAGTGAGACGATCCACTTCGTCGTGACGGTGTAGAGTGCATCGAGACCAGCGAAATCGCTCTGCGAATAGTGTTTTGTGGCAAGAGGCATGAAAAGAAAAGCAAACGAGCCAGAGAAGAAGAAAATCACCTGTTTCAATGGTTGGATCGACCGGTAGTAGCCAACCGATGCCGAGTCGAGAAAGTAGCCGATCATCATTATATCGACGTTCGAAAGCATGAGGTGCAACGAGGCTCCCGCAGCCAGCGGCCACGAGAACGACCATAGTTCACGAAACGTTTCTTGATTCGGGAGATGAGTGACGAGCGAGCCGAAGTCGATGTGCTGGCCGACGGCGTAAAGCGCCAACAGCGCACCCACGATCGAAAAGGAAAGCCAGTAACCGATAGCTCCGACGACCGGCCGATCGGCTGCGATGAGTCCCGCAACGAGCGCCAAGCCGAGCACGCGGGGACCGATGCGCTGGGCCAGCGTCGCGGCGGTAGTGCGCTCCTCGGCACGGAGGACGCCCACGCTCACCTTCGCGATCGGAAATGCGAGAAGGTATGGAACGAATGCGACGAGCAGCGGTGCAACCGCCGGGTCATCCATGAGCGCAGCAATTTCGAAGCGTGCGAGATAGATGGCGGCGGCCGCAATGGCGGCCCCGGTGAGCGAAATCGCGTAGCCACTCTGGAGCACGTCCGTTTCCTCGTGTGCCGACGCCTTTTCCGAGAGAAAGCGAGTCACACCATTCGGGATTCCGAGAATCGCCAGCGAACTGATTGCACTGACGATTCCATATGCGAGACCGAGCCGACCGTACACCGCTGGAACCAGCGCCCGCGGGATGAAAACCTCGGCAAGAAGGCCGAGAACATTCGACACAATAGTCCCAGCGAGCACGATACCCGCACTCTTGACGAGCCCACCGAGACTGTCGGCGATCGAACTCACATGAACACAGTCAGTTAGACCTCAATAGAAGGTTTCGTTATAATCAGCCAACCACGATCCTGAATGTAGCGATTTCGGCGATAGATGCGTACAGAGCCTCTCCTCACCATTATATTACATTTAGAAATCATAATAATATATCTAGAGTATACATATAATAATTGGATATCTAAAATCAACATGGATGGCGGCAACGTGCTACCCTGAGCGCAAGAACTGAAGAGTCACCAAGCCGAATGTACCGTGACCTTCAATCCTACAATACATTACCAGGGAAGTTAAGAATAGCACATCAATGAATTCCCCACCTTCGGTGGTTCTGATTACCGTCGATTGCCTCCGTGCTGATCACCTTGGTTGTTATGGGTACGATCGCCCGACAACGCCGCACATTGATTCCTTCGCGGACGATGCAACCGTCTTCGAATACTCCTATGCGAACAGTCCGGGGACCCGATGGGCGCTCCAGTCAATCCATACTGGTGTCCACACAGACCAAATCGACGGGCTTGGCGTACCTGATGATGCTATATCACTCGCTCAAGTGTTCCAGCAAGCAGGATACGCGACGGGCGGATTTGCGAAGAACGGTTTCCTCACACGAGATTATAGATATGACGTTGGATTCGATACGTTTGTCGGCGTCTCAGATTTCGAGTCAGACGAGCGACTCTTCAAGCGAATTGGGACGACGATCAACAATACTTTCGAGAACGATTGGCTTCTCTCGAACGTATTCGGTCCACTCTACAGTAGGCTTCAATCTGTGCAAAACCAAGATAATGACTACCGGCCCGCCATTACTGACGCAGGAGCGTGTCATAGAAAGCATCACGTGCAGGGTTGCAGGGCGTTGGAAGTGTGTCCAGCAAAGCCAACGCCCTGCAAAACGTAGCTTCAGTCGACGACTTCTTGAATGTCGCGGCGACCGAGACAGTACCGCTGTTTGAATACCTATC
>NZ_JAAAJC010000025.1 GCF_009900715.1 Halococcus salsus | reverse complement strand
GTCCGTGCCCGAGGCCGCGTTCACGCACGAGCGCAGGTGTTCCTCGCGCTGTGCCTCCGAGTAGTCGTCGCGATCACCAATGATGAACGAGGAGACAACCCCGGCCGCGAGATACTCACTGCATGAGACGGTTTCTATGACACGCTCACAAGCCGCCTGACAACCGCTTCGAGCGGTAATCACCAACCGGGACCGCTAGTTCGGTGAGTAGCAACACAGTCGCGTCGGCGGCGGAACGCTGCCGACTGCGACAGATTCGGCGATTGGAGTTTCAAACCTCCGTCTTTAGCAGCTGCTCGCCATCGGCTCCGCCATCGAATTCACATCTCAGAGACAGTCAACTGGAGAGCTTTGCGAGGTACTGACACTACTTCGGAGGTTCTGGCCATAAGCATCTTTAGTGATGGTTACGAAGCGAACATCTAATGAGCGGAATAGACGAGGCCGACAAGACACGAGAACAGGGAATCGAGTTCGGTGAGCTGGCCGACCGGATTGTCAGCCATGAGTATCCGGCAACGAGCGATGAGTTCATTGACGAATACGGCGACTATGAGGTGGAGTTTCCAGGTGGTACTCAGACACTCCAGAATCTCTTTGAGCCACTTCAAGGAGAGACATTCGATTCGCCCGATGATGCTCGCCAAGCTATCCTAAACATGGTTGATGAGAGAGCAATTGGGCGGAAAGGCTACTCTGACCGAAACTCGCCTGCGATCGGCGAAGAAACCGAGTGGACTCCGGAATCTCTCTAATCCTATTTCCGCAGTTCACCATGAACGTATAGCATGGAGTAAATCGAAATCGCGACAGTATAGTCTGAACTCGGCTATGTTGATTTGCCATGTATAGTCCTGTGTGAGATTTATCCAGCCAATTGGTTCCACCGGTCACTTGCATGAGAAAACTGCCTGCCTGGCTTCAGCTTTGATAGGTCCGGTCTTGCCATCTTGCTTCCCTTTATCCGTCAGGAAACCTTCGTGACCGCGTCGCTGCGGATCACGCTACGCACCTCTCTTTTCATTAGCTCCAATATGCTTCTCAGCCCGCGTAACCGAGGTTCTGGCTATTGTCATCGTGTTGGCTGTGGGAGAGGGCGGGGTGGTGGGTAAAGTTACTGGTCCTTATTCAACTAAGCACGAGTAAATAACAAATCCACTCAAACGCCCAAATACGCCGCATATAGACCGTGATATGGGTATATTGCCATCTATAAACCACATGTCGTGATATAGACACTTTTGTCAAAATGTTTTCATTTAAAATCTGGATTCCTGCGAACTGGACACACCTCGCCGTCCTGGAACCGTTTTTATGACCGCTCTCCATTGGACCGGGTGTGACCTATCTATGAGCGACCACGGGGAAGTCAACGACCCAAAGGAGACGCTTGAAATTCAGAATGTGGTCGCTTCAACAGCGATTGACCAGGAACTCAATCTGGAGTCGGTAGCAATAGATCTTGAAGGAGCGGATTTTGACCCTGATAAGTTCCCTGGGGTAGTTTATCGAATACAGGACCCACACGCGGCAGCACTGATTTTCCGGTCGGGAAAGATCGTCTGTACAGGTGCGGAGTCTGTTCCAGCCGTTCACCAAGCACTTGAGATTGTTTTTGAGTGCTCTATTGAAAATGGATGGCAGCGTAACTTTGTCTGGATTATACCTGATCGAACGGATCGCGCCGGTCGCTGCCAAACCAGTCTGGGAACTCACGATTCTTTCTGACTCAACTGCGTGACGTCTCTATTCAACGTCAGTGAATCCTGCCGCTGTACCGCATTTTCAATAGAGCATTTTTGAGACACTCTCCGATCTTGGAATCGAAGTGAGAAAAAATCCAGACATCGAGGTACAAAACATCGTGACAAGCGGTGATCTCGGTGAATCGTTGAATCTGAATGCGATTGCGATTGGTCTCGGTCTCGAAGATGTCGAATATGAACCGGAGCAGTTCCCCGGACTCGTCTACCGGCTTGACGAACCTGATGTTGTCGTGTTGCTCTTTGGATCGGGCAAGACAGTCATTACGGGTGGAAAGATACCTGCAGATGCCGAAAAGGCGACAGAGGTGCTCATCTCCGAACTCACCGACCTCGGTCTCTTTCACTAAACAACCCACCTGTAACCGACCCCCCACCGTTTCCGATGTTTCTCTCGCTCAACTACATCCCACCTACAAAAGAACAGACACCATCTGCAGGAGAGTTGATCATCGGTACTGCTTCAAGGGTTCCTCGTCTCGTCCTGGTTGTTTCACCGTCAGATTTATCTGTTAGACGATGTGTATGCCATATGTATGAGTGGGGGAACCAAGAGAGTCAACTTCAATTTTCCTCAACACCTCGTTGAGCAGGCCGACGTTCTCGGAGAAGTCGAGCAACGTGACCGGACGGAAATCGTCGTGACAGCACTTCGTGAATATCTGCATGACGCAACCACAGACGAGCAGATCGTACAGGAGGTCGCTGGCGCGTACTACGACGGGAGAATCGATTTTGAGCAACTGCGGGTGTTAGTCGGCCCGGAGAAAGCTGGGAACTTCCGTCTCCTCAAACAGCAGTTGGATGAGGAGTTCATTCACGATGTCGCCGAATCGATGGATTTTGAATGACGCTCCTCGTCGCCGATACCTCATCGCTTGTCAGTGTAGGGTGTGCAGAACACTACGATCCGTCCGCGCTCAGTTTATTATTCGACGGCTTCGATGTGGTTGTTCCTCAGGCAGTCGTTGACGAAATTGAGACGCTCGCTTCCTATGACCATGATCATCGACAGCCAGCAGAAGCAGCGGTAGATGCTCTCGATACTGCTCGGATCGTATCAGAGGTGGACATATCGGAGTCAGTACCACCCCTTGATCTCGGCGAACGAGCGGCAATCGAACTCGCCAACGATGAGCAGTCACAATATCTGCTCTGCGATGAATTCACCAATCTCACCCTCATTGCCAGCGCTTTGGACGACACAGAACTACTCACAACCCCAGCTCTGATCACCGCATTCGTCAATGCCGGTGCCCTTGCGAAGGCTGATGCCCAAACACAGCTCTCTGAGGTCGCTACTCTAAGATCGTGGGAAAACAATTCGTACTACCAACGAGCCCGAAGAGTACTCGACCAACTTTAAACGGTGTCCAGGACGATTGTTTCCCTGACTACGACAGTTACATCTCGGCACCGGAGTATTGTCGTGCCGATCACGTTGAAGTACTACCTATCCGTGAGGCAATACCTCATTGGATTAGATTCCCTCACTTGTCCCGCTCAGCCGGGTATTCTGCCAGATTATCTGTCCGCCCCTGAGCATCATTATGCTCCCAGCAACGAGTACGAGATCTATGACTGGAGAGCTAAGACTTTGAGTTGTACACCGTGCGCCGTCGATACCGCCACCGTGGACGCAGAGTTCGAATGGGACCATGAGTGCGAAGGCCGTGATTATCGCTCGGCTTGGCGTACTTCTCGTGAGTCGTGCACATCTGTCGCTATCGAGCATCTAACCTCTGTTGTCGAACCAACCGTTGCACTGACCGACTTCTCCGAATTCTTAACCATGTCAGCAAGCCAGTGAAGAGCTTGCCAAATCGAGGTCAACAAGCTTAACGCCGATACGATCCTTCGGTTAGATATGACGTGGTCCAACCAAGAGTGGTGGCCAGACCAACTACGACTGGATATCCTTGACGATAACACTGCGGACACTAATCCGTACGGCGAGGGCTTCGACTACGCCGAGGAGTTCGAGAAGCTCGACCTCAATGAAGTGAAGTCGGACATCGAAGACGTGATGACGGACTCACAGGACTGGTGGCCGGCCGACTACGGTCACTACGGGCCGTTTTTCATCCGGATGGCATGGCACAGCGCTGGGACGTACCGAACTGCCGACGGCCGTGCCGGTGCGGCCGGTGGCCTCCAGCGCCTCCCGCCGGAGAGCAGTTGGCCGGACAACGTGAGCCTCGACAAGGCACGCCGCCTACTCCAGCCGGTCAAAAAGAAGCACGGCAAGAGGCTCTCGTGGGGAGACCTCATCGTGCTCGCGGGGAACGTCGCCCTCGAATCGATGGGGTTCGAGACATACGGTTTCGCTGGTGGCCGCGAAGACGAATTCAACTCCAACGAGGCCGTCGAATGGGGTCCCGAAACGGAGTGGGAGACAACCTCGCCTGAGCGCTTTACCGACGGCGAGGTCGGCAATCTCAAAGACCCACTCGGGAACACCGTGATGGGCCTCATCTACGTGAATCCCGAGGGACCGTACGGCGAACCGGACGTCGAGGGATCTGCGGCGAACATCCGCGAGGAGTTCGACCGTATGGCGATGGACGACGAGGAAACCGTCGCGCTCATCGCCGGCGGCCACACCTTCGGGAAGGTCCACGGCGCGGACGACCCCGACGAGCACCAAGGCCCCGAACCCGAGGCAGCGCCAATCGAGGAGCAGGGCCTCGGCTGGAACCACGACTTCGACAAAGCCGGGATGATCAGCAGCGGCATCGAAGGTCCCTGGAACGCTACGCCGATCCAGTGGGATATGAACTATCTCGACAACTTGTTGGACTACGATTGGACCTCCGTCAAGGGGCCCGGCGGTGCCTGGCAGTGGCAGCCAGTCGGCGACGACATCGACGACGCACCCGGCACGCAGGACCCGTCGGAGACGGAACAGCCGATGATGCTGACGACGGACGTCGCTCTGAAACACGACGACGACTACCGGGAGATCCTCGAGCGCTTCCAAGAGAGTCCCGAGGAGTTCCAGGAGGCGTTCTCGCGGGCGTGGTACAAACTGATCCACCGCGACATGGGCCCGCCCGAGCGGTTCCTCGGCCCGGAGGTCCCTGACGAGACGTTCATCTGGCAGGACCCCGTCCCGGACGCCGACTACGAACTCGTCGGCGACGAAGAGATCGCCGAACTCACGGAGAAACTCCTCGCCTCGGATCTCTCACGCTCCCAGCTGGTCAAGACCGCGTGGGCGTCGGCATCGACGTACCGCGACAGCGACAAGCGCGGCGGCGCGAACGGCGCGCACCTCCGTCTCGAACCCCAGCGGAGCTGGGAAGTGAATGAGCCCGAGGAGCTGGAGACGGTACTCGGGACCCTCGAAGCCGTCCAGACGGAGTTCAACGACTCACGCTCCGACGATGTGCGCGTCTCGCTCGCCGACCTCATCGTACTCGGCGGGAACGCGGCCATCGAGGAGGCCGCGGCGGATGCCGGCTACGACGTCGAGGTACCGTTCGAACCCGGTCGTACGGACGCGACACAAGCGCAGACCGATGTCGAGTCCTTCGAGGTGCTCGAACCGAAAGTCGACGCGTTCCGGAACTACTTCGGCGGTGAGTACGACGACCTCTATGACTCCCCGGAGGAGCGGATGGTCGACAAGGCAGAACTGCTGAACCTGTCTGTCCCGGAAATGACGGTGCTCGTCGGCGGGATGCGTATGCTCGGCGCGACCTACCAGGATACTGGCCGCGGCGTCTTCACGGACCAGCCGGGCACGCTCAGTAACGACTTCTTCGTGAACCTACTCGATATGGACTACGAGTGGGAGCCAGTCGATGAAAACAACGAGATCTTTGAGGTCCGCGACCGCGACACCGGCGAGGTCGAGTGGGAAGCCACCCGGTTCGATCTGATCTTCGGCTCGAACGCTCGCCTCCGCGCCACCGCAGACGCCTACTTCGCCGACGACGCCGAAGAGAAGTTCGTCGAGGACTTCGTCGACGCCTGGAGCGACGTGATGGCGCTCGACCGCTTCGACCTCGAGTAGCAATCCGGCCTCCGGAATTGCTTAGCCTGTTGCGAGCGTGTCATAGAATCCGTCTCATGCCGTGAGCATCTCGCGGCCCGGATTGTCTCCTCGTTCGTCGTTGGTGATTGCGACGACCACTCGAAGGCACAATGCAACGAACACCTGCGTCCGCGCATGGACGCGGCCTCGGGCACGGACG
>NZ_JAAAJC010000024.1 GCF_009900715.1 Halococcus salsus | reverse complement strand
CGTCGACCACGCGCACAACGCGCGGGTCGACGGGCCTCGATATCGCCAGCGTTCGATGTCTGAGAGCGTCTTCTCGACGATTAAGCGCACGCTCGGCGACGCCGTGCGTGCGCGAACTTGGTACGGTCAGTTCCGCGAGATCGTTCTGATGTGCGCGGTTCACAACATGAAGCGGTTGCTATGACCACGAAATCAACCGCAGCATGGCGATTCACCAGAGCCGACAGTTGCTATCCAGTACAATCCACATCTTCATTGGCTGGAATATATCCGAACAAATTGATCACATCGATCACTGCCAGATCAGACGGGACACTCGCGATGCTTTCCGATTCAACTGCGTGACGTCTTAGCTCACAATCCACGAATCCTGCCGCCGTGCCGCATTTTCAATAGAGCAGCTATTGTCGTCTCCAAGGAGTCGTCTTACGGCTCCAGTACGACTTTTCCGCTGCTCTCCCTGTCCTCGATATACTCATGGGCGTCGGCAGCCGCATCCAGTGGGAAGGTCTCACCGACTACCACTTCGAGGTTGCCGTTCGTCAGCAACTCGGTGAGATGAGGCACCGCACTGAGGACCCGTTCCGGGTCGCGTTGCATCGACTGTCCAAGGTGATATCCGTACACAGTGTAGTTATTGAACAAGAGCGTGCTGGTGTCGGGCGTGCCGGGTTGGCCGCTCGCCGCGCCATACGAGACCATCCGTCCGAAATGTGCGAGGCAATCGAGGCTCTGTGCGGTGGTGTCTCCACCGATACCATCGAGCACGAGGTCAACGCCCTCATCGTCGGTGCGTTCGTTCACTTCCTCGGCGAAGTCCGTCTCAGTGTAGTTGATCGTGTGATCCACGCCGAGTCGTTCGGCGAGATCGAGTTTCTCCTGCGTACTTGCCGTCCCGAATACCTTCGCACCGGCTTCGCTTGCGAGTTGGGTCGCCGCGGTACCGACGCCGCCTGCCGCCGCGTGGATCAACATGCGTTCGCCCTCCTCCAGTCCGCCTCGCTCGAACAGAGTGTTGTGAGCAGTCAGAAACTGTACGGGAAAGCCTGCGGCTTCTGCGAAGCTCATCGATTCGGGTATATCGAAGAGGGCAGCCTCGTTCGCGGTGACGTACTCGGCATATGTTTCCTCGCTCATCGCGACAACCCGCTCACCGATTTCCCTATTTACACCATCGCCGACCGCATCGATTGTGCCAGCAGCTTCCATTCCTGGCACATACGGTGGTTCCGGACCGCCTTGGTAGTGGCCGCGGCGCTGCATGATATCTGCGAAGTTGATGCCTGCGGCTTCGACCGCGATCCGAACCTCTCCCGAACCGGGTTCGGGAACTTCGTTGTCCGTTGATTCGAGAACGCTGCTCCCGCCGAACTCTTGTATTTCGATTGCTTTCATGTTAGAATGGGTACTCCCGAGGTTTGTTCTGAACCGAGATCCATTTCGGTTGGGTGAATTCATCGAGAACGTAGTCGCCGTTGAACCGACCGATTCCCGATGACTTGTAGCCACCAAACGGAACGTGTGGCTCGTCGTTCACCGGCTGGTCGTTGACGTGGACCATTCCGGCATCGATTCGGTCGGCAATCCGTTGGGCACGACCGACGTCGTTGCCGTACACTGACGCGGCGAGTCCGTATTCGGTGTCGTTCGCCAGTTCGACCGCTTCATCGGTGTCAGCGAACGGAATCACTGGTGCAATCGGTCCGAAGTGTTCGTTACACGCGGCTGCCATCTCGTTGGTCGCCCCCGAAAGCACCGTCGGGAGCACGAACGATCCATTGGCGTCGCCGGGAGTGGCCGCTGTATCGAAGTCTCCGGCCTGTGTCGTCGTGCCGTCGATATCGTTGAGCGAGACGGCTGCACCGCCGACTTCGAGCGTTGCACCCGCGTCGACTGTCTCTTCGACGTACCCGAGCATCTGATCGCGCTGACTCTCGTTGATGATCGGCCCGATAACTGTCTCTTCCGTAGTCGGATCGCCGACGGGGAGGGAGGCCGCCTTTTTGGTGAGTGCTTCGACGTAGTCGTCGTAGAGCGATTCGTGGACGAGGTGGCGGTTGATAGAGATGCAGATCTGCCCCTGATGGAGGAACGTACCGAACGCGCCAGCGTCGACTGCCTTCTCGACATCAGCATCGTCGAGCACGACGTGTGGGCCGTTTCCACCGAGTTCCATCGCAGGATACGCGAGGTGGTCGACCGCCTGTTTTGCGACCTGACGACCGACAGCTGTCGACCCGGTGAATGCAATGACACCAGCAGCAGGGTGCCCAGCCATCCGGTCACCAATTTCTGATCCGCGCCCCGGAACGACATTGAGGAGACCATCGGGTAGACCGGCCGCTTCGAAGACGCGCGCGATGAGCAATCCACCGGTGATCGGCGTGTCGGATGCGGGTTTGAGAACGACGCCGTTCCCAGCCGCGAGCGCCGGCGCGACCGCCCGAATCGAGAGATGAAGCGGGAAGTTCCACGGGGAGATGACGCCGACGACGCCGACCGGCTCGCGTTTGACGAGGTTCTCCTTGTCCTCGATGTTCGATGCACGGTAGTCACCAGAGATCCGCGTCGGAAAGCTTGCCGCCTCCTGCGTGATGCCGGCGGCGCTCTCGAATTCACTCACGCCCTTCGTCTTCGTGGTCCCGGACTCGACGGCCAGCAGTTCGAGAATACTCTCGCGGTTGTCACGGAGTACCTCCACCGCACGGGAGATGACGGTCGCACGCTCGCCCGGTGACCGTTCCGCCCATTCCGTCTGAGCGGTTGTGGCGATATCGTAGGCGTTGCTGACATCTTCGACAGTTCCTTTCGGAACCGTGGCGATCTGCTCGTGCGTCGCTGGATTTTCGACTACGAGCGAATTGCGGTCGTCCGGCGAGCGTTCGCCATTGAGGTAGAGTCGATTCCACTCCGCATCGGTCGAAATCGTTGACTTCTCAGTCTGTGTTGTCTGTGACATCGGGTGTTATACGAACGTGTTATGGATGTGTAGATGGGATGCGGCCCGTGTTGCTTGTTCTGGCTCGTATCGTTATGCTCGGCATCAGTCCGCGAGCGACGTCAGTTCCTCGACATCGGGGATGCGTTCGCTCGCGGAAGTGATCTGTTTCATGCGCTGTTCGTGTTTGTTCGTCGCGTACTCAGTGAGTTCTGTCGGTGTGACACCTTCGTCACCGGCACGCTCGTAGCTCGGAATCGCCGCCTGCACCAACGGCAGGAGGTCACCGACAGTCTCCTCGATGACGGCTGGCTGTACGCGCTCGGTTTCGACGAGTTCCTTGAGCTTCGCCATCCCGAAGCCAACGTGGCGGCCTTCATCGCTGCGAATGTAGGTGAGACCCGAGACCAGTCCTGGCAGATGGGGAAGGTCAGGATAGGTGTCCTCGTCGAACTGGCGGGTGAGTCCGTAGTAGCCGGTCTGGGCGAGGATTCCCTCGACGGTCATGTGGTAGTGTGAGTAGGCTTTCGCGCGGTTCTCGGCGGTGTCGTCGTCGAGCAGTTCGGCCATTGCAGCCTCGTTGCGCTCGAACAGCTCGTCGTATTCGTCCGAGAACCACCGCTCGTCAGCCGGCGAGGAGTGTTTCTGCCCACGGTCGTCCTCCGCTGCGTGGATCACTTCGCGCCAGTAGCGGTCGAAGAAGTCCGAGTGTTTGGCTTCCTCGTAGAGCTGGGTCGTGATGAACAGCTGGTCCTCGAAGTCATCAAGTACGACTGCCAGCGGTGCGAGGTCCTCCGCGACGGCATCTTCGCCCGCACCGAACAGCGCGAGTGCGCGCTTCAATCCCTCGAATTCTTCATCGTCGAGTTCGGCAATGTTTTCGCGGTCGTCGTCGAGGTCGATGTCATGAGGGTCCCAGTGTTTCTCGACAGCGTGGCGGTAGTATTTGAACATCTGTGCATCAGTATCGATCTGCATCGGTGCGTCAGTGGTCGCCATTACAGATACGAGTAGGCCCCGTAGGTGAACGAGTGTTGAGCCTAACTCGTTGTGGCATTTATCAACCCCGTTCGTCGAGAGCGACAGTATGCCGAATGAGTCGGTCCTGCGCGCGGCGAAGTCGTTCGGAGACCGACGGCGCGGACACGCCGAGTTCAGCCCCAATCTCCTCCAAGGAGCCAGTTCGAGGAATCGAGAAATAGCCCGCTTCGTGGGCAGCGAGCAGCGTTTCGTGCTGTTTTGGCGTGAGTCCATACTCGTCGTCGGTCTCGGGTGGGGCTTCGAATATCTGGTCGAGTTGCAAGGTAATACCGTACGTCTCACAGGAGTCGTTGAATTCGGCGAGCGCCTCACGGCTGGAAAATCGGATACGTG
The DNA here is from genome assembly GCF_009900715.1 of Halococcus salsus. NCBI lineage: Archaea > Methanobacteriati > Methanobacteriota > Halobacteria > Halobacteriales > Halococcaceae > Halococcus > Halococcus salsus. The sequence continues at coordinate 5,631 of NZ_JAAAJC010000024.1, read as the reverse complement.
CTCGCCATCCCGTCGGTGTGATCGTCGCGTTGATTGGGGCGGTATCCAATCGAACGAACTCAGTGTAGATGGCTGGCGGTTGTTCGGATAACTCCACGCGATAGAGACGACGATTCTGTGTCGTTCCGAGGACACTGTATGTCGCCACCGCTGTCTCGTCGAGTGCCGTTTCGAGGGTTTCGAATGTCTCACCTTCGGCCCAGAAAACGAGCACCGGCCGGCTGCGCTCAGAAGTCAGGATATCATCAACTCTGAGGATGAGGTCCGGAGCAGCACCGGCAACCTCTGTCAGCGGTAATTTCTCCGAGATCAGATCGAACTCGACAACGAGAGTCATTGATATTTAACTCACTATCCCACGGTTATAAACCTCCCTCGGAGTGGATGATTCAGTGCCGCCCGTGACTTCTTCGAGACAACCGGAAAATAGGTGCAACGAACGTCCACACGGTGCATTGGACGACTATCTAGCCAGCCACAGTTATAAGCAAACAGGTGATTTGTAGAAATCCAAACGCCGAACCTCTGACATCCAACCGGACAAATATTGATATCACAGTATGTAGTTTATAGGCATGAGTTCAGACGCTGTAGAGCCCCAGACTACTGGGATCGGCAAAATCCGGTTAAGATCAGTTTACTCGTGCTTAATCGAATAAGGACTAGTAACTTTACCCACCTCCCCGCCCTCTCCCACAGCGAATAGGATGCAACGACTCAGAGCTAGGGTTACGCAGGCTGAGAGTATGCAGAAGTCAGTGAAAGTAGGGGGTGTGTAGTATCGTTCGTATCGATGGGGTTACCGAGGACTTCCTGACGGACAAAGGGAAGGGCCAGGGTGGGAAGAGCGGGAACTATCGGAGTGATGCTAATAGAGAGCTCGATCGCTTCGTCAAGTTCCTCGCTCAGCACGAGGACGCCGTAACGACGTTCGAAGAGGTAGAGTCGGGCCATCTCCGCGAGTACGCTCGGCATCTCACCCGCCAAGGCTGGGCGACGGGCACAGTCCGGACCTACTACGCCTATGTCTCCGCATTCTGTGGCTGGGCCGTTCGCGAGGGTCATCTCGCCGAGAACGTCGCTCAACGCCGCAATGCAACAGAACCAATCCCTGACGATGGTGGTCACAAGAACGGAGAGCAGCAGGCCTGGTCTGCTGATGATCGCCAACAGCTCACCTCTTACGTCGATGAGCAGGCACACGAAGCTATCGACAACGTCAGTGAGGACCGAGAGGTAGCGATCAAGGCCTGTCGCGACCGCGCTCTCGTCTATCTCCTCTCATACTCTGGAGTACGGGGGGCCGAGGTTCTCCGTGACAGGAGCGATGAACGACGCCAGGGACTCCGCTGGGAGGACGTTCATCTCGAGGACCGCTACGTGACGGTGTTCGCGAAAAAGCAGCGTCTCAACGACCGAGGCCTTCCAGGGCCGGTGATCTCTGCCGAGCGAGCTGGCTCTGGAGATCGCGTTCGTTCTCCTCATGAATGGTTTCCCGGCGCTCCAGTTCCTGTTTGACCTCCTCGATCTGGTCCGTGATACGGTCCCGTCTATCCGCGATTTCCTCATCGGCATCAATGTCAAGCAGGTTGTTGACCAGAATTTCATCGCTGATACGGACGGACTCGTGATAGTGGTCAGGCATAGATTTGTGTGCGTATTCGGCGTTGAAATACGCATACGGCGCTGTACGGCTGGTGGTGTAGCACTACAGCGAGTCACAGAAATCGTTAAAACCGGCGAAAGATATTAGTACTCTAACTGGCTCTCCTGCTTCAATGCCCACGTTTAATCAACTCAAAGACAAATCCGGATACTACATTTACGCTTGGACACCCAAAACAGGGAATATCACCTACAAACTCAAATCCGAGGCCAATCCGATTATCGATGACTACGATCTTCGGCATGGAGACGATATTTCATGGGATGTTATCAAGTCATTAAAATTCTTGAGATTTATTTACACCGACGGTTCTGGAATCCTTGAGGTGGGTGATTTCGAACCAAATCCTAATCAAGTACAAGAGACATCGCTAACTAAGAGCCAAGCCAAAGCACTCCTCAAAATAATTCAGGACTACTACGATCTCTCTGAAAGCCAGATGGAGACCCTTTGCTCTATCCTTGATATCGAGGTTCCAGGATTGAATCCCACTCGCATAAAAAAGCTCCTTAGAAATAGAATTACTTCCCTTAGTTCGACGTTTCCCGTCAGTAATACACTAAGAAGAAAGAGTATTGATGACGTGACTGCTTCAGCAACAACTTGGGAATTAGGAGATAAGGAGCTAGGATTACGCTTCCTTTTTGCATCATTTTCAGGCGCTGATGCAACAGATCCCGTAGAGTATCTGAGCCATGATGTCTTTGTATCTGAATATCTGGGAATCACTAAGTGGGTAACAGGGCTTACTAATAGATCGAGGGATGCAGAAGTAGAGATAGCCCAACAGATGGAACAGCTGGTTCCCATTGTTGTGTGGGCATTGAAAGATGTGGGCGTCAATCCAGGTCAGCTAGAAGAATTATCTGGACCTGATATCCGAGATTTTGAGGATATGCCTTTCTAATCTGCTGTTCTATATGTGGCGAGAAATTCCCACGGAGTCACAGGTACGACTCGCGTGGGGGTATGAGACGATCTTCTCCCAGAGATCGCATTAGAGTATCGGATGAGTCGTTTTTATATTCAGTTGTTGGTTTTTAGATCTGGGTGCGTCTTGTTTGGGTGATTGTAGCAGCGGTAGATGTTGAAGAGGTCTCCATTGTTGTCTTCGCCTGTCGAATATGCGTCGTTCACCCGGCATGATGTGTAGAGCCTTCCAAGGGTGGTCTGGGCACGATGTCGAGGTAGGTTTGGTTCTCTGTGCTGTACTGGTAGACGAAATGATCGCTTCCCGAGTCGATGGCATTGTATCCAGTACTTGGACTACCCGAGGCACCGAATATCCAGCCGAAGATCAGTCCGACCACGAGTCCCAGCGCCAAACTGAGCAAAACGTGCTCCCGGCTTTTCCAATTGAATCGCGAGATATCTATTAGATTCGTTATCATTATATCGCAATGCGTAACTCAGATTTTTAAAGATGATCTCGAAACTCCGGCTCTATTCTACAGTCATTCAGACTTTTTCCAAGAGTATAACGAGGTGCTTTTACCTCGTGATATGGTTTCACATACTATGGGGGCGAGACCTACTACTGCGACACTGCCTGTCGCAACTGATGACGTCATGGCCTCGGTCGATGATGACGGCACCACGGAGGAATTCATCATCGCCGACATCTCCCGTGACGATTCGTGGATCTCAATACCACTCAAAGAGGCGGCAGCCCTTCCGAACTGGCGATAGATAGCTCTCAAATTCTGTTGCTCAATTAATCCACAGCCTGTGTAGCGGGTACAATTATTTGGGTACGGTACGATCCCTTCCCACATGCCCCATATCGTATGGTTGTATCAGCGTGGAGAGGAAACCGAGGAATATTATACAAAATCTATTGAGCGGACATCCTACACTAATGAGCTGAAAGAAGCTGTCAAGGATGATATGGTGGAAACAATCGGGGATATCGATCTAGAGGAGTTTGAGTCATTATCAGTAGTTCTTCCAAATTATCATACCAATTCACTGCACAGCAATATCCAACCAGGAAGTATCATTCTGTTCCACGACGCTGAGATCGGCGATTTCTATGCTGCCTCTCTGGTTGTTACCACAGGAAGAGACCGTGATAGAGACTTTGTTGGTGAAATATGGCCGTACAATTCATCTGCTAAGACATATTTCATCTGTACCACTCAGCCCGTTCGCATCGATCTTTCTAAAGACCAGTTCAGAGATCTATTCGGGTATGAAGTTGGCCAAGACCCGATTGAGAACCAGAAGGATCGTACTTTGATTGCGCCTGGAGAGGGTCATCAGAATGAATTTCTCCGTAATATAGTGTCCTTTGAGGACTTTCTTCTCGCGGTGCGCACCGATCTCGAACCTAACACTACATCGTCATCGGAGGAACAGCCCGAGTCCCCACAAGCTCAGACCCTACCAGAGATAGAATCTACGGAGGCGGAACTAAAGAGTGTCACTATCACGCGCGAAATTCCAGATCGGCCAGCAACCCCCTCAGTAAAGCGCAACCACAATTTTCGTGAAAAAGTTATAGAAGCCTACAAATATCGGTGTGCAGTCTGTGGAAAAGAGCGCTGGTCTCCAAAAGGGAATCCAGAGGTTGAAGCCGCGCATATCTTTCCTGTTTCTGGTTCGCAAAATACTGAGAAAGGTGAAGGTGGGCCAGACATTCTCCAGAACGGTATTGCTCTATGTAAACTTCATCACTGGGCGTTCGATAATGGCTGGATATCAATAGACGATGACTATACTGTGATTGTTAGAAATGCATCTTCAATCAAGGGTTACGAAGAGCTGGCTTCCCTTCGCAATAATAGCCTATATCTACCTGAAAACCAAGACGATTGGCCGGAGACACGCTTTCTACAGGCTCACCGCTCACTCTCGTACACACCAAATCCAAGCGACATTCAGTAATTTCGAATGAAATCGTTTCCAGACTCGCGAATCTTCTGAGTGGCCTGTTTCCCAGCTCGACCAGTGCTATCGATATACCTCTTTGCTACCGAGATGTCTTTCCAACCCATTGTATCATGAGAGCCTGTTCGGAGACACCTTTCTCGGCGTACAGGGTGGCGAAGGCGGCTCTAATACTGTGTGGATAGGCGCGACCGTTGAGCGGGTCTTTCGTATCTAACTCTGTGTCTCGTTTCTCATCGACGCGACGAGCGCATCGTTTGATGATTCGCCAAATCTCTGTCTTCGAGTAGTTCTCTTTCACGGTCATCACACCGTTGCCAAAGTAGTCGTTCAGGTAGTCAGCTACTGTACTATCGATAAATCCGATGTCTCTAGCGAATTTCTCGGTCTTCGGCGTCCACATTCTTCCGTCCCTTTTGCATTCTGCGCAGAGGCAGCGCTGCCGTGATGGTACGGAGATGTGTTCTTGCCGCCAGTCGACCCAGTTGGCGGTCATGTGGTAGAATTCGTCTTTGCGGAGTCCGGTTCGGCTGATAACGATAATCGGAAATTCTTCGTGGAAGTCGTCTGCTGCTTTGACGAGTTCTTGGATTTCGGCGCGTTCTGGTGCGTCGTCTCTGCTGAGTCGGGCGATCAGGTATCACCCTCATGGCTGTAGTGGAGTAGTATCATTGTAGAACAGTTGTATTGAACTACTCAAGTCACTTATTGTTTCATTGAAACATCCAGAAGAAGTAGGATCCACTCTGGTTCCCGGATTCTTTATAAAGGAACTAGTGGTTTTGAAACACTTTGGGTATAGAGTATTTCACTTTGCCAAACCCGCAGTACCTGATAGGAATGAGGTGCTGGATAGAGAGAACCCGGTCACGATAACACATCTTCTCATCATGATATTTGTCGTCACCGTCGGACTCTTAATAGACCAAGAGCGTGTCATAGAAAGCGTCACGTGCGAGGTTGCAGGGTGTGGGAATTGTGTCCAACAACGCCCAGACCCTGCAAAACGTCACTTCTGTCGACGACTTCTTGAATGTCGCGGCGACCGAGACAGTACCGCTGTTTGAGTATCTCTC
>NZ_JAAAJC010000023.1 GCF_009900715.1 Halococcus salsus | reverse complement strand
GTCCGTGCCCGAGGCCGCGTTCACGCACGAGCGCAGGTGTTCCTCGCGCTGTGCCTCCGAGTAGTCGTCGCGATCACCAATGATGAACGAGGAGACAACCCCGGCCGCGAGATACTCACTGCATGAGACGGTTTCTATGACACGCTCTAGTGGTTGGTGACAAGGGTAGCACGAATTTCCCGGTCTCCAAAAATGAGGTCCCTTGTCGGTTAGCGGTCTGTGAGTTCGTTCTCAACAGTGGGCAATTTGCTACTGTCGCTCGGTGTTGGTGTCGGCACTATACTATTGTTTGTAGGGAACGATTGCAAGGTGTGAAGCGGAATTTTCACTGCTTTCCAAATGATATAAACATCGAACGACGGTATCGTGAGCTGAAGATGAAAGAGGATTCCTCGTCAGACGAGACGAACCAGTCTTCAGATAACGCCGAGTACGAAACTCCCACCAGACGGACACTCCTCCGATCGGGCGGAGTCGGTGCTGCGTTGCTCGGAATTGGTGGATACGCAGGAACCGCCAGCGCAACGAGGAGTCAGCACGAGCCTCCAATGACGCCCGTGAGTGATCGGCAAGATGTGGTTGTTGCTGACGGAGGTCCTGAGAAGCTCCTTCAGCGAAATCAGATCTGGAACAGCATACTTCCAGAGGGATATTTCAGTGATGTCCAACAGGGTCAGGCACCACCAGTCACCTCCGTCTGTTGTTCGGATTCACGTGTCTCTCAGGAAGGAATGTTTCTCTCCTTCTTCGAGGCAGGCTACCTGTTCAAACCAAGCAATATCGGAAACAAAGTCATCAGCATTGTTGATGGTGAACGGGTGGTCAATGGGAATTTCCTCTATGGGCTCGAGAAGGCGGATTCTGAAAGCGGCGTTGTTGTCGGGCACACTGGTTGTGGGGCAATCACCGCTGCTTACGAAAGCGTTACTGGAAACAGCTCCATTGAATCTCCAGGCATTAGCCAAGAGGTAGAAGTTCTTCTCGACATCGTGAAAGAGGGTCTCGATAGCGACCTCATCGACACGACGAGCTCAGACACCGACATCATCAACCAGCTTGTGGAATACAATGTCAATCAGCAGGTCGAGTTTCTGGTCGAAAGTGACGAGGTTTCTGCTGAGAGAGATCTCTACGGATTTGTCTATGATTTCCAGGAAGTCTACGGGGACGTACCCGGAAAGACCTATTTGGTAAACGTTAACGGAGAGACGAACCAGGACAAAATAAGAGCGCAGCTTCCCAGTCAGTACGAAGATGCTGTCAAAAGTCTCCTCTATTGATGGCTCTCTAACCCAAAATCGGTAGAAGCGGAGGATGAGTGAATACGATAAGAGGCTCGACAGCTCCTCGGAGTCTTCGCGTGCTACGATTGAAGCTAAATATTGTTAGATAAGGGCCATTAATATTTTTACCACAGAGCTTAGCTAATCTGATGATGCCACGCAAGAAGGGAAGCATACGGGGAAGAGAGCCACATCTATCGGTCGACCGTCGATCGTATTTGAAATTCGCGGGGATTGCTGCCGGGTCGGCAGGACTCCTCTCAGGGCTAGCCAGTGCGGCAGTCACACATCGAGGGATCCAGTTCAACACGACCATCGATATGGTTGAGGACATGGGCTGTGACCCGAGCGGAAACGAACCATGTGACAATCAGATCACTGAAGCAGCCGACGACTACACCTTACTGAAGTTCCCGGCAGGCGAGTACAAGATCACGGAGAAGAACGCTCTTCTCGGGATGACCAACGTAGGGTTTCTGGGAGAAGGCGATGCCCGATTTGTGGTACCTGAGAATTTTAATGAGAAAGTCCTGGTAATCGATCGTGGAACGGGTGTGCTGTTCGAGGGAATCGACATCGATCAGCAGGCCGACGGGGCGACGCCAGCGCTCCATATTGCAGGTGACGACAATATCCGAGTCCACGACGTCGAGCTCATCGGTCAGGGCATTCACCCCGATTCGATCCCGAAAGATCAGCCCGGTTACTCTCCGGGGACCGGTGGAGAGAATGGGAATCCCCGTGTTCACGATTTCTTCTATCCGATTGTCCGCTCAGAGACCGGCACAGGGCTAGTCACAGAGCTTTCAGCTAATAATCACGGGCTGATGGGGACGTACAACGCTGGCAATGGCCGGAGCGGCATCTGGGTAGGACTTGGCACCTACGGGACGATCACCTTCAGGGACTGCCGCATCGAGGAGTTCGGGTCGAACGGCTGTTACACCAGCCGAACTTATGGGGTAGTTCAGTACGAAGGTGGAGTTTACCGCAACAACGACAACAACCAAATCCGGTTGGGGAGCGAGAACAGCTATGTCGATGGGGCTACCATCGAGGTGGATGCGGATGCGAGTGAGGCACCGAACCCAGACGAGGCGCTCAACTATCGCGGTGTGCGCATCGAAATGGGGCACAATTATACGCCAGTCGACGTCAGCATCCGGAACTGCGAGATCCCGATCCGATCGGCACCTCGTACTGGGGGTGCTATCGTCGCTGAGTCGACGGCCGGCCATTTCGAAGTCGAGAACACTCGAATTGGAGTTGATACTGATGGGGTCCGAGCCGTACTTGGCAAGGAGCCCGATGGGGGTAGTTACGACCCGCCAGAAAAACCTCACTCCGCGATCCTTCGGAACGTAAGTGTCACCGGTGATGCCACCGATAAGGAGGCAATCAAGCTTATCGACCGTCCTGACTCCGTCGTCGACGGCTGCCAGATTGAGCAGACAGGAGCGAACCGTGATGGTATCTTGGTGACCGACTCATCTGAGACGGCCATTCACGATACGGTTCTTGACGTTACCGGCACACCGGTCACACGAGAAGGCTCAGCCGGGGTAGACGATTTCTCTGTTGAGGATATCTCCTCGGTCGATACACCATCGGGAGACACAGATTCCGAACAAACAACGGATGGACCTGGACTCCGCTGGAGTTCATCCGGCGAGTTGACGATCGAGGCACCGCAGAATGGTGAGGCATCATACCGGCTCGCTGCCGGTGATGATCTTCAACGGAGTCCTGCCAACGATGCCTCGGTCGACAGTACGGACGACCGCTCGGGGAACACCGTCAGCGGACAAGTCGGTGAGGGTGGTATCGATTCGTATACATTCACTGGAGGTATCCTCGCATTCGAAATGTCCGGTGATGCGACGCTTACACTCAACGGTCAGGAGATAACCGCTGACCAGTTGCCAAACAACACGATCACGGTCGCGAGCGATGGGGGCAAGAGTACGTACGACCTCGCGGTGAGCGTCACAGTGGGAAAAAGTGATGCAATGAACGCGACGGTTGACGACAACGACGACCTCTCGGATGCTCACGCAACGGGCCAGGTCGACGGGGGTGGCCGGGATAGTTACGGCTTTTCCGGTGAGATCATCGCCTTCGACCTTGATGGCGACGCCACCGTCTACGTCAATGACGAGGAGGTGAGCGCGGACTCGTTCCCCGACAGTACGCTCACGATTTCGAGCAATGGCGAGCAAGCCACCTACGAGTTTACCGTCGACGGCGATGTCGAAAAGAGCTCACGGAACGGCGCGACAGCGGACGACAATGACGATATCTCCGGGAACACCGTTTCAGGTCAAGTTGATGGCGGTGGTCGCGATAGCTACTCGATCTCGGGTTCGGTAGCCGATTTCGACCTAAATGGAGATGCAACGATCCATCTCAATGATCGGGAGGTCTCGCCTTCCCAGGTCACGAACAAGTAATACAGGTTAAGTAGTCAAAACGTGCGGATCATCGAAGCTACGCCAATTCCTAACCTAATTTAATAGATTTTCTCGTCGTTGATATAGGCCTCGAGAACGTCGGGATTGTTGGTATCGAACGATACGACTTCGCCGTCGAAAGTGAATTTGTCATATGAGGCTCCCCACACCCAACCAGCGATAGTCTTCTCTTCAACGGGCCGGTTCCCGCGGCCTTGGCCCTCCCATACCATCTCCCGAATCGAGCCACTGACCGTAACCTCATATTCCGCATCCTGATGTTCCCGTTCAGTGAAAAGGGTCATCGCTCGATCCGGGAGCTGCCCAACGTGGGCAGATTTCCCGTCAATTGTAACTTCGAGAGCACCGTTCTGGTCGAACTCGAAGGCTTGCAGCTCCCCATCGATCGTATAAGCATCCTTGCCACTGTCGACTGCCCCCGCTGCACCGTAGGCATTGACCTTGTCTAAGGGATTTTTGCTCGCTCCGTGGGCGTCGTTCTTCTTGATGAGCCCATTGGTCGCGAATGAGTATCCGGTATTCGGGCCGGTTCCTTCGATAACAAGGGTATGGTTGGGTCGCTGTCCGACGTGTGCGGCCTCGCCATCGAGGGTGACGTCAATTGTATTCGAGTCGTCGAACTTGAACGAGTAGAGCGGGCCGGTGAACGTGTAAGCATCCCTTCCCCCATAGACGGTTCCATGAGCACTCTGTTCGACGATCGTATCATCATCGTCGATTGTTGCACCATCGACGGTACTCTTTTTGAGGTTATCTCCGACAGTGAACGAATAAGTCGTCGGAGAGCCAGTACCATTGATGACGAGCGTGTGCTCATCCGGAGTCGCCGTTGCACGTCCCACAGCGCCGAAACCTACTATTCCGGCGGCGTTTGTAGCGAGAAATCGGCGTCGCGAGACATCAACTGACTCTTCAAAACTATGATTGGTTGTTTGTGAGTTCTTTGTCTTGGAGAAAGAGTTTTTGAGATTCATACCCATTGGTAATCTTTGATATTTAGTAATAAATCTTGTGCGATTAAGTATAATAAGTTTTGTGGGGAATTCTGTTTCGCGATAAGTCTTCTGGCCCAATCGGTCGATCTGATATTGGCGACAACGATGGCAAGATTGATCGAGACCCGAAAATTGCACCTACGGCGCTTTGTCTAATCCGGTCCACAAGAACGATAATCCCCGTCCCTGTCCACCGAGGGACACAGACGAGAACGAGAGGAACAGTGGCATCTTAATCGTGAACACGCACCAAACGCTTATATCAGTAACAGCGAAACCGATTCAGGGATTCCAACAGATGTCGTCCGATACCAAAGAAAGCGGACTGGTACGTCAGCTGGGGTGGATACACGGGGCGACGATCATGGCGGGCATGATGATCGGTGCCGGTATTTTCGTTGTCACTGGAGAAGCAGCCGGCATTATGGGACCCGCGGTGCCGCTTGGGTTTCTCGCCGTCGTTCCGCTCATCATCGCTACTGCAGTCATCTATTCGATCTACATGAGCGGGCCGTTAGGTGAACACGCTGGTGGAGCGTATGTCCATATCTCACGGACGTGGAACTCACTGTTTACCGGCTATATCGTAATGTGGATGAAGTGGATCGCGTATGCCGGTTCTATCGCAGCGATCGGTATCGATCTGGGTGGTGTTATCCACTCATTCGGTGTGTTTGCCGGTCTTTCAGCTCAGACCTGGACGCTGTTGGCGGTCACTATTCTCTTTCTCGTCAACCTCTTTGGCGTCGATATCTACGGAAATGCGCAGGCCCTACTGACGGTGCCTCTCGTCGGAATTCTTCTATTACTGGTCGTTCCAGGATTGTTCGTCATCGACGCTGGGAACTTCACCCCCCTGTTTCCCCAACAACTCTACGCGACTGGATATATCGACCCGATACTTGCTGGTACTGCAGTGCTGTTGTTTTCCTATGTTGGCTTCGAGGCGCTCGCACAGACCGGTGAAGAGATGAAAGCTCCCCAGCAGACGCTGCCGAAATTATTCGTGTACACCTCGCTCGGCGTCGGAATACTCTACACACTCGTTACCTTCGTCGTAATTGGCGTCATTGGATGGCAGACTGCGGCCGAAGCAGAGGCGCCATTAACTGTGGCCGCGCAAGCGTACTTCCCAGCCAATACAGCTGTCATCGTCGCATTTGCCAGCATTCTCGCCTACATAACGACGATGAACACGTGTTATCTGGTTCCAAGTCGATTGCTCTACGCCTTCGGGAAAGACAACACCGTTCCAAGTGCGCTCGCCCACGTCAACGACCGATTCCACACGCCGGATGTTTCTCTAATCATTACGTATGTTATCAGTGTCGTCTTCGTGTTGACGGCAACTTTCCGATTTGCGATACTAATTACCCTGGCGTCGGTGACGCTTGTCTACCTCACCCACTCGTTCTCGGGGATGATGCTGCCGTGGCTTCGCCCCGATCTGTATGCCCAGTCGGAGTTTCGGTTGTCGCCAGTAGCCTGTACGATCGTTGGCGGCATTGCTGCAGTCACGATGGGTATATTCGGCTGGCAGACGCTCTCAGTGAACGGGATAGGGCCAGCGGTATCGATGGTACTACGCGGAAACGTTATCGAGGGCCTCACGTCGAATCCAGCCCTCATGCTTTTCGTATGGGGTCTCACTGGTGCAGCCATCTTCTTTGGCTACCGAGCGTATCTCCGTTCGCAGGGAAGCAAGGTCGAGGACGAACAGATAATTCAGCAACTCTACGATTCACCCGAATTCCAAACTGACGATTGATCCTCAACTCGAATAGTAACCAAGACCGTCTTAAGGACGTGACGCGATTCAGGCGAGGAAACGACGGCCGGTCTCTGCGAGCACCGCTGTCGTAGTCTGCACTTCTGACCAACTGACCGACTCGTTCGGGAAGTGGGCATTCTCGACACTTCCCGGCCCGAATAGCACGGTTGGGATATCGGCAGCGAGGTAGTGCCGAGAGTCAGCACCATACGTCGCGCCATATGGTTCGTTGGCTTCGAGACCGTGTTCGTCCATTGCTGTTTGAAGCGTGCCGATGATCTCAGCGTCTGGATCACACTCCGCGGAGGCGAATTGAATCGACCGTCGCTCGAACGTTGGTGGATGAGCACTGAGCCACTCGCTGTTATTGGTGACCTCATCGAGACGCTTTTGAAAGGCAATTTCGACTTCTTCGAGCGACTCGCTAGGAGCGACGCCGATACGTACCTGGGCTGAAAGGTGTGCAGGCACGCTCGACGCCCATGACCCGGCGCGGACGATACCGATATTGACTGGCCATGAGAGAGGATAGCCCTCGTAAAGTGGATGAGTTATCGTTTCATCGCGTTCGGCCTCTAGCTCCTCGAAAGCACGACGAATCTGCTCGAAGTACGGGAGGACAGATTCACCGCGCCAGCGTGTTGCCGCATGGGCTGAGCGTCCAGTGAGTTGGATTTCCTTCATCAGATTGCCCTCGGTTGCAGTGACAACTCCCATTTCGGTCGGTTCGGCGACAATCACAGCGTCGCGTTCGAACGGATATGGGTTCAGGTGAGCGGCGGTTGCCGCACCAATTCCACCATCTTCTTCACCGGCAACCGATTCGACGACGATGCGCCCATTCAAGCTATCTCCATACTCTTTGTGAAGTACGAGAGCGGCGAACACGCATGCACCAAGCCCTGATTTCATGTCTGCGGCACCGCGTGCAGTGAGGGTGGTATCTGTCCACGTTGGCTCAAAGGGGTCTGAGTCCCACAAGGACTCCTCGGCAGGGACGACATCGATATGACCGTTGAAAACGAGCGTTGGTCCGGCATCCGGGTCACCGAACTCCAGAACACCACCGACACTCGGCCTATCCGTCGTATCGATCTCCGAAGCTGATGGGAACTCATTGAACTCGGCGAGTTTCTCAGCCGGGGCATCCCACGTATATACCTCGTAGCCGAGGGCGGCGAGTTCGGATTCGACCCACTCTTGTGCTTGTTGTTCATTGCCGCTTGTTGTTTTGAATCGGACCAGTCGTTCGACAAATGATTGAAGCTCGTCGTCGTACTGAGATGTGAGGTCGCGCATCTTCTACGAAGACATATGTGATAGTAATATCAATTCTGGTCGAAAGGATCGCGAGACTGAACCTGGATCTAATGGCTTGGCAGAGTCACCCCATTCTAAGCAAAAAATAGAATTATATCGTTTTAGCTATTCAATTGAAATTGTTTCCTCATGGCCGAGCAGCTCACAGATATTCAACAGGAAATTGCGGCTTCCCCAAGCCCTGCAAGAACCTTCGCGAATCTTCCACAGACCCGCAAACGAGACGTCTTCTTTCGTTTATCGGAGCGAGTTCGGAAGTCGCTGATCGCGAATATGAGCCGTAATCAGTTGCAAGCATTCGTTCACCGCCTCGACCCCGACGAAGCCACTGATGTACTCGGAATGGCTGATGAGCAAACACAGGAGGCTGTGCTCGAAGAGCTCAATGAGACTCGTCGGGAGAAACTCAGCTTCTTGCTCGGATTTGACCCCGAGACTGCAGCTGGGGTGATGGATCTCAACTACATCACTGTTAGTTCTACTGCGACTTTTCCTATTGTCGCCGAACAAGTTCGTCGCTTCGAAGATCGCACAGGCCGATTTCCAACCGTGTTCGTCACCGACGGTGTGGAATTTCTGGGTGAGTTACCAGGACCAACACTCGCGATGAGCGACCGAGGAGATGAGACAATCACTGAGTATATCCAGGAAGTTCCCTACGTCCACTATGATTGGCCTGAAGAAGAGGTCATTGCAGTATTTCAAGAGAACCGCGAGCAGACTGTTGCTGTTGTCGACGAAGAAGACGCGATTGTCGGGGTCATTCGGGCTGACGATATGCTCTCACTCATTGAGGAAGAAGCAGGGGAGACTCTCTATGAGTTTACCGGCGTTGCCGAAGAAGAGAGCGTGCTTGATGGGCCAATCAGAAAAATTCAGAGTCGGTACAAGTGGCTCATCATCAACCTCGGAACAGCCTTCATGGCTGCAGCGGTTGTCGGGTTGTTCGAGGCTACTATCGCGGCACTTGCAGTATTGGCAGCGTACATGCCGGTCGTTGCAGGGATGGGTGGGAATGCAGGTACTCAGACGATGGCCGTGACGGTTCGTGGTATTTCGCTTGAGCAGGTCTCACTCACAACTGGCGCACGGGTTATCGTCAACGAGGTAATTGCAGGTGCTGCAAACGGTATCATCACTGGTACACTGGTTGCAGTCATTGCTTCAGTATTCAACCAGAGCCCGCTTCTAGGATTAGTCATCGGTGTCTCGATGGTGCTAAACCTCGTCATTGCCGGATTCTTCGGGGCTCTCATTCCACTCATCCTCGATCGTCTCGGACAAGACCCCGCGACGTCAGCAACGATTTTCATAACTACTGCAACCGATGTGCTCGGTTTCTTCGCTTTTCTCGGCTTGGCGCAAGCTGTGTTGCTGTAGTTCTCGGCTTCGGATTTGGGGACCTATCTGGGAACGCAGCGATTTCAAGGCCCTCTGAGGTACACGGATATCGCCCGTACAACCGGTCCTAGTCAACAATTTTTGATCTTCGAATCGGTCAGTGTCGGTGTCGGCACCACGCCGGCGGTCAGAAGAGTCATTCGATATATCGACTTACAGAGTAGAAGTATTGCAGCGGATTCTTTTAGTTAATACAAAAAATACAGATGAAGAGACGAGATTTGTCAGTGATCTACCTCAAGCTCCTCACTGATTTGTATTTCTTCAAGCTTATCGTTGACAGCGTCAATTTTCTCATCGAGGTCTGCAACGTACTCGTCTGTCTGCTCAGTCGCGATTGCACCGTTGTCCGTCGGTTCGATCAGCTGTTTTTCTTCGAGCACCCGCAGCGAGTAGCGCACTTCGTGATGTTTATGCCCCGTTTCGTTCGACATCTTCACGATGCCGATAGGTTCGTTTTCCAGGACCAACTCTAGCACGTGCAAGTGACGTGAGAGCATATCGACTTCGTCTCCTAGCCGATCTATCATGATACGTGGGACCATGTATCGAGGAAGGTTAACTCTTGTTGCCGTTTGTTGTCTTTTGACCTTCCTAATGCTACAGATAGCTGCTCAGTGTTCAAATCGAGCGTCCGTTTGGCTCTGTCTCTGTCATGGTGAACTAATACCACTCGTCACAAGCCGACCTCTTGGAGTCGTTCAAGCTCATTGAAAGAGGTTTAATGACCACCGAATCTAGTCGAAAAGGTGATGGCACCGATGGGGAGGCGATTTAATCTGTGAGCGCGGACCGATCGGACTTCGCAGCGTTCGGCAGGAGTAAGGCAACCCCTGACGGGGCGTGCATCTACTACGAACAGTGTGAGAACATTGTTCCCGAGGACGGCCGTATCTGCGGACCGTGTCTCGATGAGCTCCGTGCAGCCGACCGAGAGCGCCGCAAGGATGCCAACAAGCCATGAGCGCGAAACAGACTGAAAACAATCGTGAACGCGTCGAGAGCGCGCTCAGGCGTTTCATAAGCGACAACCCACACGGCAACACCCATCGGTACTTTCGTGCGTCCAACCTCACGGACGGAAACAGCGAGCTTTCGGCGTCACTCGTCGGGTCTTATCTCCCGAAACTCAGAGACGATTCCCCACTCGATGATGGGCTCATCGTTGAGGAATACACCGAGCGCCGATGCGGGTCTTCTCTATGGATCGCTCGGAGGGAAGACAAGTGAGCGTATGTCGCCAGTGTGCAGCAAGATGAATTGTTTTTCGGTCGCCGAACGACCAACCAGTTGAGACTGTGCCGATGTGGATCGCCACGTCAAGCAGTTAACAGAGTCTGCCAAAGTCTTCCGATACGTTGACGGAGCGACATTGCAGTGGTTAGTCTACTGAGAGCGTCTGAGGATGAGTGCGTTTCCCTCAACCCCAGTCGATCGTTGCTCGGTCGAGTTCCCATCCATCTTGAACGAGGTGGTGAGCGCGCTCTGTTTTCAAGCGGTCTGGTGTCGTTCTAAATCATCTTGTTGGCATTTTGATACTTCTGTACTGATATTGATCAATCATTGGCGCTGAAGAAGAGATGGGTCCTAATATAGTCATATTTGGGTTCACATTGATAAGAGCAACCCGTGAATCCTGCTCTGATCCCTTCACTAAAGCCGGTGCGAACAAACAAAGAAAAGCCGAACAACACTCAGAATAACCACCAATAGAATTATCTCGTAACGACACAAAATACCGTATTATGGCCGCCATAGACCCCAAAGATGAGTCCTCTGACGAAAGAGGATACGGAATAGCCATTGGCATTTCTCTAGGTGTCGTATTCGGCCTCGCAATGGATCAATTAGCAATTGGGATTGCTCTGGGTGTTGTTCTCGGCATCGCAATCAATTCTGGTTGGTTCTCCGATCTTCGCTCGTAGAATATTACGAATATGGGCGGTAGAGGGGCGACTGTATATTATGGCCAGAGGCCCCGTGCTTCGTGGGCTTCTGCCAGACGAGAGAGAGCAACAATGTATGCAGCATCACGCCACGACACATCTCGTTGTTCGACTTCCGTCCTGACTTCATTCCATGCAGTCAGCATCTCTTTTTCTAACTCGTTATTGACCTCCTCAAGCGACCAAGGTCTCCGATTGATATCTTGGAGCCATTCGAAGTAGCTGACAGTCACACCCCCAGCATTTGCGAGGATATCTGGGATAACGGGGATATTGCGTTCTCCGAGAATTTTGTCCCCCTCAGAGGTCGTGGGACCATTCGCCCCCTCTACGACGATGTCTGCCTCGAGCGTATCCGCGGTATCCCGAGTGATGACGTTCCCAATTGCAGCAGGAATGAGAACGTCTACATCGACTTCGAATAGTTTCGCGGCAGGCAGAACCTCGTTCGCATACTTTGTGACTGCCTCCGGCTCTTCATCGTGCGAAGGGATATTTTGGACATCGACACCATTAGCGTCGAACGCAACCCCATTCACATCGCTCACCGCGGTGACGGTTGCTCCCCAATTATCGAGTAATCGAGCAGCGTTTGCACCGACACTTCCAAACCCCTGCACGCCAACTGTCACCTCGTCTAACGGCCGATCATAGTAACTACAGACCTCCCGGGTGATGATCGCAACACTTCGACCAGGTGCTTCTTCACGCCCATAGCTTCCGCCGATGACTGGTGGCTTGCCAGTGACAACACCTGGCGAGGTTTCGCCCTGTTGCATACTATATGCATCCATAAGCCATCCCATCGTCTGAGCATCAGTTCCCATATCAGGCGCTGGAATATCCTGCATAGGACCGATACTCTCCCGGAGTTCCTGTGCTAACCGACGAGTCAATCGCTCCTTTTCACCTTCGCTCAAAGACTTGGGATTGACAACGACACCACCCTTCGCGCCGCCGAATGGAAGATCCATGACCGCGGTTTTCCATGTCATCCACATCGCTAAGCCAGTGCATTCTGCCTCGCTGACTCCAGGATGATAGCGGAGACCTCCTTTGTAGGGACCGCGGACGCTGT
>NZ_JAAAJC010000022.1 GCF_009900715.1 Halococcus salsus | reverse complement strand
GTCCGTGCCCGAGGCCGCGTCCATGCGCGGACGCAGGTGTTCGTTGCATTGTGCCTTCGAGTGGTCGTCGCAATCACCAACGACGAACGAGGAGACAATCCGGGCCGCGAGATGCTCACGGCATGAGACGGATTCTATGACACGCTCTTGCATAGAGAGCCGTTTCGAGCGGTCACTCGTATTCCAGTAGAGCCGGACAGTCGGAACGCCGGCCTGACCGACGGACGCCGAACCGAACGGGAGCTCGTCGGGGATGTAGGTAGGCGTCTGAAATCGGAAATCGGCTGTTTGGTGTGCCTGCTGTATCTCAGTCGGCGTACTGTTGTTTTCGGTGCTATTCTGAGCCGCCGCCCCACCTGAAGCGAGGACAAGGACTGTAGCAATCACGACGAGCCCGATGACGAGAACGGTAGATCGTGCGGGAGATGCCATGTGAAGCCGGTTCGTACCCACCCCCTTAACGCTCAGGGCCTTAATCTGCGAGAACAGCGAGACGTTTCGGGGTAGAAACCATTCGATCGAGACAAGGTGGGATTTTATCAGGCCAGTATTCCGACTTATCAGCTACCTATGATGGACGATCTCACGGGATTCCAGCGGGACATTCTGTATGTCACAGCTGGTCTAAACGATGATTCGGAGCCCCCGCACGGACTTGCGATCCAGAATGAACTAGAGCAGAGTTACAGCGGAGAAATCAATCACGGACGGCTCGATCCCAACTTGAACACGCTTGCCGATATGGGGCTTCTAGAAAAGGGTGAGATTGACGATCGAACGAATTCCTACGCCCCTACTCAGCGAGGCCATCGGGAGATTGAGGCCCGTCGTGAGTGGGAACAGCAGTATGTTCCGTTTGAGTAGGCATTTCGCAGGCATTTCTTGGGAGACCGATCATCGGGGCAGCGACCGCCGCACAGCACCGCGAGGTCACATTCTCTTACCTAACATTGAATGGAGGATCTCAATATAGTGTTAGGTAAGAATAGCCAGCGAAAGGCGATTCCGAAGTTCGACAAGCGAGAGGGCAGAGTAATTGAGGCCGTTAAAGTAAAGTGAAAGGAAGGTGCCTACCGAGTATGCCGAAATGCCAGAATTGTGGCGCGTTCATCACCCAGCAGTACGTTCGCGTTTTCGCTCCGAACGAGATGGAGACGGTTCGGGTGTGTCCTGAGTGCCCGGACATGATGCGCGAGGGCGGCGAAGTTCGCCCGGCGAAATCCCAGCGCCGATAAGACCTCTCAGTTTGTCGCGAGCGCCGTCTGAGCAGCGTCTCGCTCCGCCGGGCTCACTCCAAGAGCCAACGATGCTCTCGGCGTCGAGGTCGCTGTATCGCTCCCGAGGTCAACCAGCCCGTAGTGAGTCATGAACCAGTGTCGCCAGCGTTCGAGTCGTGGCAGCGCGTCGATCACGGTGTCGACGTCGACAGGGTTCGCGAACAGTTCATAGTCGGAGTCGAGCCCGAGATCAAGCACTAGCTGGTAGAGTACGTCATCGACGCGAGAGGCGGGCGAGACGGCGCTCTCATCGCCGTCGGCTGTCCGGGGATATCACTGCCCACAAGCGGCGACCACCACGGCATGACTCATGCTCGCCACTTGTTGTGCCCGCCATTCTCGATGCTCTCCACGAGCCCGACCACCGCGAGCTCCTTGAGGTTGCGATCGTAGGATCGACCGGAAATCCCAGCCCGCTCGACGATTTCCGACCGCCCAGGCGGTCATCGGCGACGAAGAGTGTCTTCTACATTGTGGAAGATCGTCTCCTTTCAATAAATCGCCGCATGGTGCGAGAAGCTGGCGAACGAGGAATGACGATCCTCAGAGTGTTGTCTCAAGCCCTTCGACGATATTCGCCCATTCAGATCCAGCACAGAGTGTCGTGCTGCCACCGTCGTTTCCGGAGGTTCCGTAGGTACCCCCACCGTTTCCGGAGGGTAGCACCATTATTCCCTGCATCGAGAGTTAGAGGTGTCGAAGACCAACTACACGGCAAAAGAGAGGAGGATCAGACACACACCCTCCATTGTTTCCGGAGGTTAGCCCGAAATTCAGGGGGGTGTTCAGCGAGGAGGATTCTAGATAAGAAACGTTTATCTAGAGAGCATGAGTACTAGTCCGCAATAGACCCACTACGGGATTGTTGCAGTAGGATCAGAAGTGGAACCAGAAGTCGCACGTAGCTTTGGGTTCCACCTCCGGAAATGATGGGGTGTGTGTGTGTTCAATGACTTCTAATTCGCTTCCCGTATGGCGGTTTCACCCTCATCTGACTAGAACCTCCGGAAACGGTGGGGTGTGCTACGGAACCTCCGGAAATACTGGTCCCACCTGCGGAACCTCCGGAAGCGGTGGTTAGTGGTTAACCCGCTCTCCCAGACACTATAGAAGTAAGCTCTCCGATATCAGTTAGTGACAGCCCATCGTAGCAAAGTGAAAACAGGTCAGTCTTCGACGATATGCTCGATACTCTCGTGAATCCCTACTGCATCAAGAGTATCGGTAAGAGCTGGCAGAACTTCTTCAGTGGGGTAATTGAGCGAGTGGGTCTTGTACTGCCCGCCAGATGAATCGTGCATCACGTATGAATTGATGATGTTGAGTTCATCTAATCGTCCATAGTAGTCTCTGGCACGGCGTTCTGAAACAGCGTTCTGACCAATGATCTGCGTGAAATCCTTGTATCGTTCATAGAGCAACGATGACGTCACCTCCTCTGAATCGTGTTCTTCCAAGACCGCAAGCGCGTAGACGACAGTCTTGATGTTTTCAGGAAGGTCAGCTAGCACCGACATCGATCGCTGTGTCTCGTACTCTGTCATCGCTTCCTCTACCATTTCTTCAGTAACGTGGTCGTCACCCCGTTCCCTCGCATAGTCACCAGCGATCCGAATGAGGTCGAGGACCATTCGAGCATCACCGCTATTCTTTGATCCTAATGCTGCAGCATACGAGATAGCTCCACCAGTGACGACGTCATCATAGAAAGCAGTCTCTACCCGCTGGCTGAGCACTTTCTCGAGTTGCTTTCCATCGTACGGAGGGAATTCGATCACACGCTCTCGGAGTGAGGAACGAACGTCCGAGGATAAGTTCTCACCAAGGGCAGTGTCTGTACTGATTCCAATAAGCCCCACCTTCGTCTCCGTGAGGTCATCGTAGCTTCCAGCCCGTGTAATCTTATAGAGGAAGGTATCGATATTCGCAACGTGGTCTATTTCGTCAAGTACGACGAGAGCGGTTCCGCCGATCTCATCGAGGTTCTCGAAAAGCACTGAATACACCTTGCTTTCCGGGTGACCAGTCGACGGAAGGTAGTTTTCCGGCTTCGTGATAAGTCTGTTCGCGAGTTCGATAGCCAACTGGTAGGAGGTGTTGACCCCCTCGCAATTCACGTGGATTGCTTTGAAGTCCGTCTGGAGGTTTTCGGACATCTCCAGTTGGTTGAGCACCCAGTGAGTGACGGCCGTCTTGCCAACTCCATTTTGACCATAGAGAAATATGTTGTCGGGATTTTCGCCTTTGTAGACTGGCAGTAGAGCGTTAATGTATTCATCCTTCTTCTCATCCCGTCCGACGATATCTGTCGGTATATAATCGTCAGCAAGGGCATCTCGACGCGCGAAAATCGCGCTTTCTGAGAGGTCGTCAAATGCGGATGGCATATTTGAACTCCACTGATTGGCAGTGTTATTCATTAGCGAACCCATAAAAGCTTCGACCACCGTTTCCGGAGGTTCCGTAGGCAAGGGCTCTAACCCCACACCACTGTTTCCGGAGGTTCCGGAGGTACCCCCATCGTTTCCGGAGGTTCCGTAGAACACCCCACTGTTTCCGGAGGTTTCGTCCGAGATATTCAAAACGATAATGATGGTTTCTCTTTCTCGTCATTTTATTTCCCCTCCAATGCACCGCATCCCAATCGGTGCTAAACCGATATCTTCTGGATTGGAGTTCTCAAGCTCTCTTGCTCGAATAGGACCATTAGAAGAAGGAGTCAGCTTGGGCTCGTACACTCCATACTTGATCAAATAGCGACGAGCTGTTCCTGATGAGCACTCTAAGATCTCAGCCGTTCCTTTGATCGTTTCAGCCTCCCCGTAAGCTGCTCTCAGTAGACATGATTCCTTGTAAGGTTTGTCCAGATTGAGCTTCCTTAGCAATCCGAATCGAATGATCGATCTACAAATCTTAGTGTCGGATGTCCCAAAGTGAGCAGCTACCTCAGCGATTGTTTTCTTCCGGTTGACTACAGCTTTGAGATCGCGAAAATCTCGATGATTATCATATTTGGAGAGGAAATCTGAGCTAGGGGTTGCTGTCGAAGCCATTACTTCTCCTCCTGAAAGCGGCCATCAACCGCAGAAACCACGGTTTGGAGGCCCAGTTGCCAACAGGGCGAGTACTGACGTTCTCTTCCAGTGTATCGTTGTTTACTCTGGTTCATGATAGGTCATGCCAGAGGCCGTGTGATAGGCGAGGGCGATGGAGAGCCCATCTATGTACTCCCCATCGACTCGTCTTACGAATCAACAGCCGATAGCGATAGCGGCTGTAGAGACGATCGCGGCCTCTGTTTTTGCAAGGCCTATCCAGAGTATATTTGCATGGCTGACACAGTGTTTAACCCGTGCTCAAACCCTACAAACTAACGTTACAGAACCGGGATCAATTGAAATGGACGGATCCAAAACGAACGGGAGTATATCAGGTGTGCCCTCGAAGACCAGCTCATGAGCAGTAAGCCACTCGCGGAGGTCGCTCTCCGGAACGTACTCTACTGTCATTGGCCGATTGAGCGCGAGAAACTTCGGCCGCTGGTTCCCAACCCCCTCTCGATCGACACCTACGATGGAATGGCGTGGATCAGTGTCCTTGTCGTGAACATCGCAGGCGCTCGGGTTCGGGGTGTTCCCTACTACCCGTCGCTGTCGTCGATCAATCTTCGGACCTACGTCTCGGCTGACGACGAGCCTGGTGTATATTTCATTGCTTTAGAGATGGACGGACAGCTATCGTCGTGGCTAGCCCGCAACGGTTTCGGGATTCCTTATTACCATGCCGATGTCGATCTCGGCTACCAGAATGGTTCTCACACAGTGAACAGCCGCCGAGAGCGCCGAGGCGAAACACCGGCGCGCTTCGCGGCTACCTATCGCCCGGATCACGATGTCGACGACAGTTACGCTGAAACCGGGAGTCGAACGGAGTTTCTGATCGAGCGCACCAACTACTTCTTCGAAGCTGGTCAGGAGTTTCGCAGGCTCGCCGAGGTCATGGGAACCAGTGAGAGTACGGGGCCGCACTCTGGGTCGGGAACATCGATGTTCGCGGGAGCGGCCATACACGAACCGTGGCCGCTACTGCCAGTCGAGGCCGAAATCGAGAGTAATACACTGTTCGAGGCCGCCAGCGTACCCGAACCCTGCGAATCGCCGACGTTTCACTACTCACCAAAACAGTACATGGCGGCCGAGCGCCTGCGAGAGCTCTCGCTGCTGAACACGGAAAACGAGAAAATCAAATAAAGGAACACTGACAGGCTTTGGATTCGAGGAGTCGTGATTGTCGATTATAGTACATTCGTCGTGGTCGGGGTATCTAAGGAAAGCTACGCTTTCACGTGTCTCTGGGAAACCATCGGGTTGTCGTGGATTGCAACAACGTAGTGGGAGCACGCCTATAGCGAGTCCAAAATCGAATTAGCTGTTTAATCGCTTTCGATCATTCGACCGCGACCCCAGTCTAAGCGAAGGGCTTCATAGATGCCTTTCTCCCGAATTGGGTTGAGGAGATAATCAAGCGGATTCGACGACCGCGCTTTGTAGGTATCATAGAGGTCATGCGCCCACTCGATCAGTTCAGGATTCGTCGAATCGAGGATCGCATCGGTGCGAGTGGTTTCGAGTTCGAAATCCGTCCCCAAGAGCACGCGGTCGTAGTCGAACAGAATCATGTCGATCGGTAGGTCGTCAGGGTAGATGTTCCACTCGACACGATCAGTTCCGAGCCCCATCCGAAAGTGACGGATCTCCGGGCGGCTATCGGGGAGGGGCATATGCGCCGGTAACGGCGTCACAGCCTCCCACGACGCACCGCACTCAACTTGGTCAAACATCGGTGTAACCTCAGCTTCCGAGTAGTAGCTCGCAAACACTTTGGCGTGGCCGAAGCTCTCGTTGATCCGCTTTCGCATATGTGCATCTGCCCGTTGTGGACGATTCGGCCGCGATTGAATCAGGTCGGCGTTGGCGAGCAAGTCGATTGGGAGGTCAACCTTCATCGGGTCGATATGCCGGAGATAGGCCTTTTTCTCGACAACGACCTCGACAACGCGATACAACTCAGCGTAACCCGCTAAGACATCCTTACCCGTTTTCGTGAGTGTGCTGTTTGGTCGCGGCGTTATCCAGTCGAACGCCTCAAAGCCCTCCATTGCCCGGTTGATCGTCGAACGCGAGGGGTAAGCGTCGTTGTGAACCATCTTGCCACGCGAAAGCCCCTCGTCGAGGCCTTTCAGTACACGAAATCGATTATTGTCCTTCGAGGAAGCGAGGTGCGCGATCGCTTCCTGGCCAACGGCTTTGCAGGCGTCGAGAGTTTCGCTTACGGCAACTTTACCGGCAGCGGTCATCTTCCGGCGACCCTCGATTGAGACAACGCCACCACACTGTTCAAGAGGTTCGATTGCGCTATAGATGGGTGTTCGGTCGACGCCAGCGCGCTCGGCTAGTTCTGAAGGCGTACTCGAACGCTCTCGAAGAGCGCGGAGAATATCGAGGCGCTGGTCGCTTCGAGAAATATGCTCAATGAACTCTCGCGCATTCATCAAGAAACCCTCTGCCGAGGGTCGTGTTGAAACTTCTCGAACCGCCCGTTGACACCAGACAATGTCGACGACCTAGAGCTCATCAACCGGATCGTGAGGGAGACGCTACAACTGTATTCTCCGGTTCACACGATTTTCCGGCAGACGACTCGACCTGTCGATGCCGTCGGGTATCAAATGCCTGCCGACGAGCAGGTTCATCTCTCGGTCATCTCCGCTCATTGCGACGAGCGCTACTACGACGACCCGAAATCCTTCCGACCCGATCGATGGACTAACAATTTCGAGGAGGAGGGACTGGCTGAATTCGCGTACATCCCGTTCGGAGGTGGGCGACGAACGTGTATCGGACGAGAGTTCGCGAGCTTAGAGGCAGTGCTCGTGCTCGCGACGGTCGGCCAGCAGTACCGCTTCGATTGGGCCGGTGATGATACCGATATTGCGATTGAGCCGGAGATCACTACGAAGACTCAGGATGGCCTACCGATGCGCATGAGTAAACGATAGCGCCGGCCTCTCGTCGGCGAGAACCCGGGGTGTAGGAGGTTAAAACTAAGCCGCCTCACGAATCCATCAATACATATGGAGCTGCCCGGTGGGTGTCTTGGTCCCGTTCCCGAACGTGATCAGCAGGAGGACGAGGCCGGAGACGCCGCTCTACGTCTCGCAGAGTATGAGAAGGTGATAGACGACTCAGGGTCCGATCTACGCGAAATGCTATGTCTGTTTTTCGGCGTCAAGGGCGCTGATTTGGAGGCCTATCTCGCGCTGCTGGATATACCATACGCAACAACGCTTGAGCTCGCTGAAAGAGCCGAGAAAGACCAGAGCAACATCAACAAACGGCTCTCGAATCTCTGTGACGCGAATCTCGCTGCCCGACAGTTGCGGAAGCGGGAAAACGGTGGCTTCGAGTTTCGGTACAACGGTCGACCGCTGTCAGAGACAGTTCATTGGCTAATAAAAGAGATTGAGGTCTGGTCGAAGAATGTAGTAGGCGAGATCTAATTTCAAGAGGTGAGGTCTTGCCGTTTTTGGGAAGTTACAATACTGATATAAAATTCATGAGCCAAGAAGTATCCACTACGATTTGCAGGCTTCAACCACTATCTCTGGGTCATCAACAAGTTCGTTGACTGTGTGAGCTCCTTTTCCCTTCCCCCGCCCCTTGCGGTCTTGTTCGATAAGGGAGAGAAATGCAAGTTCAGAGAGAAGATCACGAATTCGGCGCATCTTCAAAGGGCCAACTCCTTCCCGATCGCACACAATCTGGTAGGCGGAGTACACCTGCTTTGAAGGTATTCTCGGTTCTTCCTCTGACGATTCCTGAGTTCGAAGTGCGAGTGCAGTCATCAAATACCTAGAGTGCGTCGGTTGCTTTGAGATGAGTTCTGAGAGTCGAGCTTGTTCTTCTCGGTCGTTTGCCTCATCAACGAACTCAATAGTAACCGTTTCACTATCGTGTTCATCCGCGATTTCACCAGCGTAGCGAAGGATGTCGATTGCTTTGCGAGCATCTCCATGCTCACGAGCAGCCAACGCAGCTACCTTTGGGATGACATCTCCGGAGAGAACATCGTCGCGGAACGCGTCCGCCCTTGACCTGAGGATGGCTCGAAGCTGTGATGCATCATATGGGGGAAAGACAAAATCCCGCTCGGAGAGGCTTGACTTCACACGCTCGTTTAGAGTGTCTTTGTAGCGTATTTTGTTGCTGATCCCGATGATTCCGAGGGTAGAGTCGCTGACCTTGCCCGCTTCTGCAGCACGCGAGAGCTGCATCAGTACATTATCATCCTCAAGTTTGTCGATCTCGTCGAGGATGATGATCCCCACATCCAAGCGCGCATCCAGAATATCCCACAACCGTCGATAGTAATCGGAAGTGCTCACACCAGAATGAGGAACAGTGATATCTGTTGTTTCAGGGTCGTTTAGTGATTGAGCGATGGTTCGAATTGTTTGGGTTTCAGTGGATTCCTGAAAGCAGTCAACATATGCAATGCCAATTGAGACACCGTTTTCAGCGCCAGCGTTAGCGAGATCACGCGTAATGTACTTTGAACAGAGGCTTTTGCCAGTACCCGTTTTCCCATAGATGAGTACATTGTTCGGGGTTCCACCTCGCTGTGCGTCCTTTATCGCCTTTGCAAGACTCTGGAGCTCGTCTTCCCGCCCAATGATTCTATCACCCTGTGGAAGGTGGCTGACTCGAAGGAGCTCTTTGTCCGCGAAGATTGGGTCCGGGTCCCCGAAGAACGATGTCGACTCTTCCATAGTGGGTCTCTACCACGGGTGAAGTATGAATGTTCGCCCACCCCAGTGCCGCTGTAAAATTCCGTCCATGATGCATTGGATGAGATTGGATCAGGGAGCTGCCCATTTTTCGCAGTTTTAGAGTGTGTTTAGAGTACGATGGCGATGGCAACCCCGGATTGCCGCTGTAAACATGGATGTCCCTCACCCCTCGTTGCCGCTGTAAGGAGAAATACGCCACTGGAAACATAGGTTGGATGAGGCTACTTTACTCAGAGACAACTCAGAACCCCATAGAATGAGGAGGAGAGTGGAAAAGTGGAACCATCATTTCATTATTCCGACGCCAAAGAGAATGTCGTCTCTATACGCCAAAGATGGCTTACGGTGAATACAACTGGATATGTGATAAATCTATGTTTCTGTGTGATCCTATTCATAATCAGATCTTTAAATAGTAGTCAAGTACTTCTCTCCATATCGTCAAAGTGGCGTCTATGGACTCTCAAAGAGAAGTTTACAGCGGCACTGAGGGGTGTGGGATCGCTTAATCCCGGAGGATATCAACCAACCCAGCGTTTTACAGCGGCAATCCGGAGTAGGAGAGAAGATCCCTCATTGGAATACAAAGAGCCATCCACTGAGGAATATCTCAAAGCAGGTAATATTCGGGATAGACGTGGTCACAGAGCGAAGGAGATGGCATGAACTGATCTTACCAAACATCTGCTTGCAATTCTTTTCTAATGTTTGGTAAGACAAGGGCGCTATTGTCGAGGATTCTCGTACGACCTCTCCTGAGAAAGACAGCTGGTCTTAACCTACCCCGCGTAGCGCCGATGGCTCGATTCACTGAGGTCGCTGACGATCACGCGGCCGTAGGAGATCGCGAGCTTCGAGACGGCATCGTTGAACGGGTGGATCGGCACACCATCCTCGTCGGGGACCCCGACACCGTATTTCCGCTGTAAACACTCGGTAGGGAACAGACGCGGCCGCTCGTCGCGAAGTATCCGAGGATCGTAGTTAAGCGTGAGCTCGCGAACAGTACGCTCGACAGTCGGCACGAGCTCGTCGAGCAGGTCGGGCAGCCACTCGGTGTATTGCGGGCCGACGTCATGCAAGACGATCGGATCACTGGCGAGGCCACTGCTACCGGGCAAGAGGCGGGAAATACCCGCTTCAGCGGACCCGGTTTGGACGGCGGCTTCGCTATGGGCGTGGGATGTGCGCTGGCTCATGTGTGAGCCCCGATAATCGCGCGCTGACGGTCGGGAAAACCGTCGTACCGACGACCCGTTTGCCCACCCAATCGCCAATAGCCTTGGCTGCTGAAGGGGGCAAACTATATGGGCATCGGCCGTGTCAGAACGAGCAACGGTCGCACCCTGGGTAGGGTTGCGCCCGATTCCATGGTGGAACCGGGCGCGACGACCGCGCTCAGAAACGGGACGATTACGGGAGTGGTGATCCCCGTCCCGTTCTCCTTTGGCGCTATGATTTCCTAGCTTATGCCATATCCCGAGACAGAGCCGAAGTATAAACCTAATCAACACACCCCAATCGTTTGACAGATGTTATTGGGGGGTTGTTGCCAAGAAACAGAGAGAATAACGACTATCTTAGGGGTCCAATTCCGCGATCGGCGAGAGGTTTACTGACTTCTTTTTGTGTCGACAATCAATGACCAAGTCGACAAATTCAGCTATGAAGCGCTCGCTCAACTTCGCCAAGCTCGCGAGCCGTATTGCTAGTTCCGAGAGAGCGCTTCTGATGTGTCTTGTCTATAGCATCAAACAATCGGTTAAATAATGGGCTCCATCGCCTTTCAAGGAGTTAATGCAACTGTAGAGTCACAGATGCCCTGTACCCTCAAGTTACTTCTTATGGCCTCTCTCCCTTGTTATCGATAAAAACTCACTCGGTGCGAGGTGTGTTCAGGCTCGATTCTCAAGCGCATTTAGAACAACTTCTGGCTCACTAATGAGAGTATGCTCGAGATATGCACCTTCATAGTCACCTCCACCGGTGTGATTTGCTTCTAAAAGACCGAGGAACGCCTGTTCTTTCAGTAGGCGATAAACACGATCTTGTGATATTGACTCCATACCTTCTCGGTCTACGAGACGCTGATAGAATTCGTATATCTCCGACGTTCGAAAAGTCGAAGTGTTCCTGCTTCTCGTGAGAAGTGCTAAAGCTTGTAAAATATATTTGACATGAGGGGGTGAGCCACTTATAAGCTGCTTTACGCGATTAACCTCTGCCTTGGTGAGGGCTGCATCGATGTGGGATTCCTTTACAGTAGTTTGGCCCTCTCTTTCTGCTAGCCTTCCGGCTTCATACAGCATATCAACAGCTTTGCGAGCGTCTCCATGTTCTCGTCCAGCGAGGGCTGCCGTCTTCGGTATAACACCTTCCTCTAAAACTCCTTCTTGGAAGGCCTCACGTCGATTTTCCAGTATTGCGCGGAGTTGGTCCGAGTCATATGGATTAAAGATGAGTTCGTTGTCCTGAAGGCTTGAGTGTACTCGCTGATCTAGACGTTCTTTGTACTCAACTTTATTACTGATACAAATCACCCCAATATGGCAATTTGCTTTTCCACTTTCTTTGGCTCGAGAGAGGCTTCGGAGAAGTTCGTCGTCCTCTAACTTATCGATCTCATCAAGGATTGCAACAAAGGAGTCTACATTGTGCTTGTTGAGCATCTCCCAAGTCATATCTCGATAAGTAGCCGCTCCAACTCCTTTTCTAGGAATACTGTGATCTGTTTCTATATTCTCGGCAAGTTGTTGCGCTAGTTCCCTGCTTGCTTGCGTTTCAGTTGTGTAGTCTGAGCAGTCCACATATCCGTATCGGAGAGTTGCTCCATTTTCCTGGGCTTTCCGCTGGGCTTCTCGTGTTGTACACCGTGAAACTAGGGACTTGCCGGTTCCTGTCTTCCCGTATATTATGACGGAGTCCGGAGGTCCTCCACGAGTTCCTGGGCCGAGTGCACCTCCCATCTCAGTTATTTCATCATCCCTTCCTACGACCCGATCCAGTTCAGGAACGTGTCCTACTCTGAGCAGCTCTCGACGCCGGAATATTTCCCCTCCACCGAAGATGTTGTCGGCATCGACCATATCTGCTCCACACAACCGTTCAAGTTAAAGATACCAACCTCGCACCGAGTGAGTATCCGTGGAATTGCCTACAAAGGTCTAAGGCTGTATTCTGAGCTTCTTTATATAGTAACTCCCTCCCCACACACACACCTCGTAACGAGTGAGCCAAGGTATCGTGGATAGGAGAGATTTTTCTATGTTATATAAATTTTCTTATATCAGCAGTATTGGCGTAGTAGATAGGTGGCATTAGGCTTATAACTTTACTCTAGTTCCCGAAATTGATTTATTTATATGTGTCATTCAGAACCTATCGTGTCCTTTCGTAGCTCACTCGGTGCGAGGTGTGTCTGTACGCTCTCTCCAAACTGTCTTCCAAACCGTAATTTGAGTGAGGACACTCTATATCAGGGAGTCTATAGAGAACTCACTCGGTGCGAGGTGTGTGTCCTCCTGGTAGTTCTTCCATTACCTAATTAGTAACTCTACAAGACCACCTTACAACTCATCAATACTGCTTCCTCCACGAGTATGGATGCTATCTCCGTCTCATGGAAACGGGTATATCTGCATACCCAAGATCTCTTAGGACAGCCCACGCCTGACAGTACGTATCGCTGCCGGCGACGACCAACTTAACAATCTTCTTTACGAATTCACTATGACCACAATTGTCGACATGGTGGTTGGTCTATGAGCGACGTAGCCATCTTGCTTGTGAAGGTGATTCGTTGTTCTACAGTGAAATTGCGGACAGTGGGGTGGGTGCATGTAAAAGAACTGAATCCGCTACTCAGAGGGAGAGAATACCAATGGCGTTTGTAGACCATCTGCGTTCATTCGCAGATCGAATCCGGGAGATGGTCAAGTCTTCATCCTCCTCACCGCCTGAGAGCGAGCTCGAACGCGGAACGGTCGCACTCGATCGCGACGGAGAGGGTAAAGAAATCCTAGTCATGAGCGTGCGCGACGAGCGCGCCGATGAGTTCGTGATCCCAAGTACGAGCGAAACGGTCGCAAACTACAATCAAGAGTATCCGCCGACCGACCGGGTGATCGAAGTTCGATTCGCGGAGTCGCTCGATGCCTACCTTAGCGAATGGACCGTTGCCGAGGTTTTAGAGGCCGACGCCGACGGAACCCTCAACGCCGGCGATCCCTACTACTACCCAGAGAGTCGCCTTGAACCGACGGATATGACCGATTCGTGAACTCAGTAGCCGGTTGTTCGGAGACGTAGCTCGCCGCGCAGCGCCGCGAGGTCGCACTATCTTACCAAACATTTAACGAGATGTGGGTTCATATGTTAGGTAAGACCGGACGGCGACGCCTGTTTCGAAGAAACCTATGGCATACTCAGATCGAACTCACGAATCCAACCGGATCGCAGACGGTGGCGAGCCCCAAGCCCCAGCGAGCGTACCGAAATACGTTCGCGAAGGCGTCGAGGCCCAAGACTCATCGACGCTCCGAGAAATCGCTGCGTGGTGTGAGGAGCTAGCTGACTACCGCGAGCAGCGCTCGGTCGAGGTCGACGACGAGGAGGAGCTTGTCGACGTCGAGAACGACGGCGGCGACGAGTCGGCGGGGACGACGGTGATCAAGAAAGTCCCATGTGGGAAAGAGAACTGTAGTACCTGTCCTCACGGTCCCTATGAATATCGGGTCCACCGAGAGGGAAAGGACCTGAAATGGGAGTATATCGGACCTGTACAGGGCGAGTCCTAATCAGAGGGAGCGTAGAGCAAAGAAGCAAACGAATCGTCCCGAAATAACCTGTTTCGAGACGTCTATCCAACGTCCAGCGAGAGCGAGGGCAATGGCTGGTGAACGCGCCCGAGGACTCGTTCGAGTTTATACGCGCGGGGAATTATCAATTTGAAGCTTACCGGTGTCATCGGCATGGAAAAAGTCTCTGGAAGGAAACCAGGGGGTGTAAGATGGGAAGCAGAGTTATCGATACCACTATATGAAACCATACAGATTCTAAAGAACGATGACAACTATGCAGAGCAGTATGGCGATATTGCCGACGAGATCGCCTCTGAGTTGTAGCGGGACGTGAGTCCACGTTCTATCAATAATCCGTCTATCGACGATGGCGGACCCCCTGTGTGTTTGGTGTTCCTACGAAGATAATTGCGGACATCCCCCGTTATCTCCTACATACTAAGTGACTAGAATTGCGGACACCCCCCCCCCCCGTCCACTTTGACTGGTGAGCTCTTCGTACGAGGAATCTTGCCTCTCTTAATGAGACCTACTCTTGTTCGTTAGCGGTCGATGACGCCATCCCAATGACTTCCGCGAACGCGACGTTCTCACGAGCGTTTTGGATTTCGACCTCAACCTCGTCGTCAGGGCGGGCACCGGGAACAATGACGACATAGCCCCGCTCGACTTTTGCGATGCCATCGCCCTGGTCACCGATTGATTCGATGGTTAGCGTGCGCTTGTCGCCCTGTTTGACAGGTGGCGATTGTGTCGTTGATTCCGAAGTACTAGAACGTGACTGCGACTGAGAATCGCTTTCCTCATCTACTGCCTCGGTTGAGAGAATTGCGACACGGTAGGTCTCCCCGGGGACGATTGAGCCGTTGTCGATTTCGCGTTTCGGTACTTCAATTCGGTATGACCCACCGTCTTGTTCGATAGAGTCACTAAAGAGACACTCCAACTGGTCTGAAATTTCAACCATTGTGCAACCCTCTTGTTTTCCAGCGGCGGTCTTGAATCCTTGTGTTCGAATGGTCGATATCAGTTGGTGTGAAATATCCAGAGGTTCATGCTCTTGGGCCCGAACATCCTTTATGAGCTGGGAGCGCCGACTATCACCGCTGGCTCAGGATGCGCTCGATATCCTCTCCGAAGCAGCCCAAGACGACCAAAACGGTGAGAACGGCGAGGACGAATACGACTTTTCGGAAGCGGACTTCACGAAAGAGGAGGCTCAAGCCGTTCTCGTCGCGGATGAAGCGTTCACGGAGGCTGACGCGACCTATGCATTGGATATACTCTATCGTCGCGGGCATATCTACTACGTCGAGGAGGAAGTCTCAGTACCTCACAAAGCACGCCAGTTGACTTCTTCTAAGACGTGAATTCGGTGGAGAAATCGGCACGAGCAACTGCTGAGGAGGGGTATTCAGCACCAAGGACATCGAACCTGTCGCAGTCGGCGGCGTTCCGCCGCCGACGCGACGGTGTTGCCACTCACCGAGCGGACGGTCCCGGTCGGTGGATTACCGCTCGAAGCGGTCGTCCGGTGGCTTGTTCGCGGGGACGGCGCGACGCACAGCGAGCGACGTCTCCGCTGCCCGCCGTACCATCCCGAGGAACTCGTCGAAGCGCCACGACCAGAGGCGTCGCGCGCCACGGCGCGGCGACGCCACATACTCCCAGTGGAGATACCGCCACGCGTTCTGGAGAAGGAAGCTGATCAGCACGTACAGAAACCGCACCGCCGGATTCTGTGTCGTCGTATTCGCTACGCTTCGTTCGGATAGACGGTAGGACGACTCGACTCCGAACCGTCGGCTGTAGTACTTCCGAGCCTGACGTGGAGTCTCGATGAACGGCGCGTCGACGGCGTAGCCGTGACGCGCCACCCCCTCTTCGTCATACTTCCCTTGCTGGTACGTACAGTCGATATAGACCGGGAAATCGACGGTCCACGTGTGACCGTCGATTTCCCCTTGGAGGTCGTGATCGATCACGCGGCTCCAGCCCTGACTCAGTTCGTTCTGGATCGCTTCGCCCCACTTCACGATGGGCATGACGTACGCGTAGTTGTGGGCGGCCAGCAGCGTCAAACAGTACGTATCGTAGAACTCGCGATCGAGGTAGACGGCCTTGACCTCCGGGTCAAGGCCTTCGAGCACGCCGAGCAGTTCCGCGAGGATCGAGCTGGCGGTGTCGCCGTCGGTGAGACGGCGCACCGCCAGCGTGTAGCGTTTGTTGCGCACCCGCGCGTAGAGTGTGGCGTAGCCGTGGAACGTGGTCGTTCCGGCTTTAGCGAGTGATTCGTAGAGCTCCTCCTCAGAGTCGTACTCCTCGCCGTAGTACGGTCGGAGGTGGAGGTCGGCAGCGACCTCCACCGGCCGATCCGGAAGTAGTTCGAGGATATTTTGCTGGATGAGTGTCTTGCCGACTCGTTCGAGCTCAGAGAGCTCGAACTTCGTCCGGAGATGGTGGAGAATCGTATTGCCGTGCGGTGATTCCTCTGAAATCTCACAGAGGTGGCTGACTGAGTCCTCGTCGGCTGTTGCGCCGACGAGGACGTCCCAGATGTCCTCGGAGTCGATATCGGCGTTTTCGCCGAGTCCGATATCGATCTCCTCGTCGAGGCTGTTGACGAGGAAGTTAAGCACCTGCTCTTCGGTGAGTTCGTTGGCTGCTTGGTCCGGTCGCATCAACCGACCAAGCAGCCCGTTCACCTAACCCGCTTTGTGAGGTACTGAT
>NZ_JAAAJC010000021.1 GCF_009900715.1 Halococcus salsus | reverse complement strand
TGAGGCCGGAGGCCGAACGAGCGGGGATTTTTAGTCCAGGTTTTTGCGACGAGCGGTTGGCGAACGGAGTGAGCCAACCCGAGGAGTAAAAAAGTGGGTGGGCGGTTAGAAAATGAGTTCGTCGTCGTTCTCGACCATGTAGAGGGTCCGTGCGGAGATGTTGACGGCGTGGTCGCCGACGCGTTCGAGGTCGCGGATCGTGAGCAGCAACCGGGAGACGTCGGTCATGAGCTGGTCGACGTCGTCGACGGGGTCGCCCTCGATACCGATGAGCTCGCGGACCACGGTGTCGGAGGCGCGCTCGCACCGCTCGTCGAGTTCGGTGTCGCGCTCGTCGATGGCGTAGCAGGCGTCGGCGTCGCCGGCCGCGTAGGCCGCCATCGCGTCGGCCACCATCGTCTCGGCGAACTCGCCGATGGCCTGGACGTCGACCTCCGGGAAGACGTCGCGGTCGGCGTCGAAGGTGTACTCGCCGAGGTTGGTGGCCAGATCCGCGATGCGTTCGAGGTCGGTGATGACCTTGAACGAGGAGGCGATGAACCGGAGGTCGCCCGCGACGGGCTGTTGGAGCGCGAAGAGGTCGATACAGTCGCCTTCGAGATCGAGATACATCCCGTTGATCTCGTCGTCGCCCTCGATGACCTTCCGGGCGAGCCGGTCGTCCTTCCTGGCGAGCGCGTCGAGCCCCATCCGGAGGCGTTCGAGCACGACCTCGCTCATGTAGAGGACGTCCTCGCGGAGGGCTTCGAGTTGGGCCTGATAGCTTTCGCGGGGCATAGCCCTCCGTCGGCCTCTTCGGGTAATGTATCCTTCGCCGAGACGATCGCCGTTCGAAACGAGCTATATAGCATACTGAACTACAATATAGTTGTAAATACTGCTCTAGAGCCTCCCCTTCACAATGTACGACGGTTCGCCGTTGTTTCGGAGATACACGAGGTGTACTATATATTATTGAGTAGATTTATTGGAATGGAGCTTCCGACTCTGGGTATGGAGACCCGCAAGGTCCAGGTCACGGGCGGTTCGACCTACACCGTCTCGCTGCCGAAGGCGTGGGCGACCGACCACGGCATCGAGGCCGGCAGCGAAGTCGAGTTCTATCCCGAGGACGACTCGCTGTTGCTCGCGCCACGTCGCGAGGACGCCGCCACGGAGGGAACGCTCGACGTCACGGGCCTCGAGGGTGCGGAGCTCACCCGGGCGGTGGTCACGATGTACGTCAGCGGCTTCGACGTCATCACGCTCGAAACCGCGAACGTCGACGCCGCCCAGCGCCGCACCATCCGCCAGGCGACCCAGGGGCTCGTCGGTCTCGAAGTCATCGAGGAGACCGCCGACCGTGTGACCCTCCAGGACCTGCTCGACTCCTCGGAGCTCTCGGTCCACAACGCCATCACCCGGATGCGGCTCGTCGCGCTCACCATGCTCGGCGACGCCGTCACGGCCCTCCGCGAGGCCGACGCCGACCTGGCGGACGACGTCACCGAGCGCGACGACGACGTCGACCGGCTCTGGTACATGACCGCACGGGTCTTCCGGAGCGTGCTCCGCGACCCGAACGCCGCCACCGAGGTCGGCCTCCCGCGCGAGACGTGTTTCGATTACCACTCGAGCGCGCGTCAGCTCGAACGCGTCGCCGACCACGCCACCAAGATCGCGGAGGTCGCAGCGACGAACGACGGCGTCTCCGAGGAAGTCGCCGCGGCGCTCGACGCCCTCCACACCGAGGCCGCGGCGGTCGTCGAGACCGCGATGGACGCCTTCCTCGCCGAGGACGCCGACGAGGCGGTTCGGCTCGCGAACGAGGCGATGGCGAACATCGACGCGGTCGACGAGGCCGCCCGCGAGGCCGATAGCCTGTTTCGCGACCTCGAACCCAAGCGCGCCCAGCAGCTCGGGCTCGTCGTGGACTCCCTCTCGCGTACCGCCGACTACGGGGGCAACATCGCCGAGCGCGCGATGCAGAAGGCCGCACCGCGACCCTAACTGGACCGATTCTCGGGGTCCTCACTCGGCCCAGTCGGGGGCCTCACGCGGCGGGCTGAACAGCTCCACGCCGCGAACCGTCTCCGTCCCGCGGTTCTCGGCCCCGTGACGTTCCTCGCTCCGGATCGCGTAGCTCCCGCCGGGACCGACCTCGCGTTCGGCGTCGTCGGTCACGAACGTCAGCACGCCGTCGATGACTTGGCCCGCCTGCTCGTGGTGGTGGCTGTGGGCCGGCACCACCGCGCCCGGTTCGATCTCGAACGCCTGGACGTTCATCCGCTCGCCGCCGGCGAGCATCGTCAGCTGCACGCCCTCCATCGGTTCGAGCGACGTACCGTCGTCGGCTGCGACGTGCTCCATGCGTTCCACACGCGCCGAGGTACCTAAAGCTTCAACACGGTTCGTCGCCCCAGTAGCGCTATGTACGCGGTGGTCGGCTGCGGCGAGTGCAGCGCGCTCTGGGTGGTCGAGGGACGACCGGACACCACGACCTGTCCCTCGTGCGGCAAGCGCCACCGCTTCGAGGCGCTGAAGAAGTTCGCCCAGCACGAGTCGGGCGACGCCGCACGCGAGGCCCGCACCCGGCTGCTCGCCGCCCGGAGCGACCACGCGCCCGACGAGCTCGATTCCTTCTCGACCCTCGAATCGCAGGCCGAGGCCGGCGGGATGAGCGACGCGGAGTACCTCGAGAGGTCGGGGCTCGACGCCGAGCGAACGGCCGCGGCGGGCGAGGCGGCCACCGAATCGGGTGGGAGCAAGAGCCGGATGGAGGTCGTTCGCGATTCCATCGCCGACCTCGACGACCCCAGCGAATCGAACGTCGTCGCCCGCGCCGAACGGGACGGGGTTCCGGCCGACTACACCGAACGCGCGCTCGAACGGCTGTCTCAGCGGGGCGCGGTGAGCCGACACGACGGCCGGTATCGACTACTGTAGTGAAAGGCTGATCTTCGGGTCTCGGGTCTCGTCCAGCGCCGGCTCAGGGGCCCTTGGTCGAGTACTCGACCGGGACGACGTTCTCGCTCTCCTCGCGGTCGGCGTTGAGGTCGACCTCCTCGGCGAGCGCGGCTTCGAGTTCGGAGCCGAGGCGTTCGGTCAGCGTCTGGAGTTCGTCCTCGCTCAGGTCGTCGTCGTTGGCCGGGAGGTCGAGGTCGCTCCCGACGAAGCGCTCGGGGCGGATGTCGACGCCCTCGTCGGGCTGGTCGATCTCGCCCTCGGGGTTGTCGAAGCCCTCCTCGTGGACGAAGAGGTCGGCGTTCCCGTCCGGATCGACCCGAATCACCGGCTCGCCGGCGTCGTCGAGGTACTTCTGCTGGAGGACGGTTCTGATCAGGTCGGCCTCGGCCGTGATGCGGTCGATCGCCATACCCCCCGTTCTCGCTCGGACGGGATGTGCGTACCGACTGCCGACGCAAGCCTACCGACCGAGTTCTTCGTGGGCGCTCGATAGGTGCCGGGAGGCCAGCGCCCCCAGGAGGGAGAGTTCGCCCGCGAGCGCACCCGCCGCGATGACCTCGGCGAGCGCGTCGGCGTTCGATCCGGGGGGACTCCCGCCGCCGCGCACCCCGAGCAGCGAGAGCGCCTCGGCCTGCGTGGGTAGTTTCGTGCCACCGCCGACGGTGCCGACTTCGAGGCTCGCGAGCGAGACGCTGGCGTAGAGCTCGTCCTCGCGGGCGTCGATCGTGGTGATCGCGTTCGAGCCCTCGACGACCTGGGCGGCGTCTTGACCCGTGGCGAGGAAGGCGGCGGCGACGACGTTCGCGGCCTGGGCGTTGAACCCCAACCCACCCGCCTTCGCCGACCCGACGAGGTTCTTCCGGGTGTTGAGTTCGGCGACCGCCTCGGGCGTGGCGTGGAGGCGCTCCTCGACCACGTCGTTCGGGATCCGCACGTCGGCGACCACGCTTCTCCCCCTCCCCTCGACGGCGTTGATCGCGGCGGGTTTCTTGTCCGTACAGAGGTTGCCCGAGAGCGCGACGAGCTCGGCGGGCGTCTCGCTCTCGACCACGTCGCAGGCCTCGCGGGTGGCGATCGTCGCCATGTTCATCCCCATCGCGTCCTTGGTGTCGTAGCCGAAGCGGAGGAAGACCGAATCGCCGACCGCGTAGGGAGTGATATCGACGAGTTCGCCGTGCGAAGTGGTGGACTCGGCAGCGCTCGCGAGGTCGGCCTCGTGGTCGCGGACCCACTCGACCACTGCCTCGGCTTCGACGATCCCCGCGACTCGGAAGACCGGTGCGCGCGTCATCGCACGTTTCGTCACCCGCGCGTCCGCCCCACCCGCCGCCCGGATCACCGAACAGCCCCGGTTGACCGACGCCACCAGCGCGCCCTCCGTGGTGGCGAGCGGGAGGTAGTGCTCGCCCTCGCGCTCGCCGCCCGCCACGGGGACCGGCCCGGCGACACCCATCGGTATCTCGACGGTACCTACGAGGTTCTCGATGGTCGAGTCGGTATCGGCGGCCGCGAGATGGGATTCGCCCACCGAGTCGAGGCTGGTGTCGGTCTCGCTCGCGACCACGCGCCGCCGGGCGGCGGCCGCGGTGTCGGGGTCGGCGTGGGATTCGAGTTCGTGGAGGCGGAGGTCGCCCTCCCGAACGCGCTCGGCGAGGTCGTCGGCGTTCATGCCCCAGCCTCGTCGCGGGCGGGCTAACCGTTTGGGTTCCACACGAGCGCGCGGTGGACCCCGGGAATCAACCGGGAGTCGGTGTTCATGTAACCATAAGAAACAGTTATCTCCTCGGGGAACGTTCGTATGAATAAGAATAGTTGCGTCGCGCCCGCGAGCAGTATTCTTGGTGAGCAAAATGATCAGTGAATCGATTACCTACCTGCGGAACAGTGACGAGGTCGTCAAGACCGTCCTCATCGGCGGCTTGCTATCGATCTTGAGCTTCCTCCTCGTCCCGGCGTTCGTCGTCTCGGGCTACTTCGTTCGGGTCCTCCAGCGAACGATGAACGGCGACGACGAGCCCCCGGTCTTCGCGGACTGGGAGGGCCTCCTCGTCGACGGCCTGAAGGCGTTCGCCATCGCCGTCGTCTACGGGCTCGTCCCCGCCATCGTCGGCTTCGTGCTCGTCGGTGGCGGCGTCATGGCGGCGTTCTCCGGCGACGCGGGGAGCGTCATCGGCGGAACCAGCATCTTCGTCGGAGTCCTCCTCTCGATACTCCTCGGCCTCGCCGCGTGGTACGTCATCCCCGCCGCGACCGCGAACTTCGCCGAGACCGGCCGTCTGAGCGACGGGTTCGACCTCGGCGCGCTCCGGCCGGTCCTACTGAGCAGGACCTACGCGACCGGCTGGCTGCTGGCGCTCGGCGTCATCGTCCTCGGTGTCGTCGTCGCCGGCGTGCTCAACGTCGTCCCGTTCCTCGGGACGCTCGTGGGCGTCTTCGTGAGCTTCTACGCCGCCGTGGCGGCCTACTACATCATCGGCCACACCTGGGCGGACCTGCGGACCGTCGAACCACGTCCCGAGGGGACGGCCAACGAACGACCAGCGGCCTGAGTCGGGTCGATCCCCCCCATCCCGTTTTCCCACCTCACAACCGTCCGAAGGCATCCCTCGATCCTACGCCGTCGTCTCGGTCTCGGTCCGAACCGCCGCCCGTCGGTCGGGGATCAAATCGAGCGCCTCGTCGGTGTCCCCGAGCACGAGGAGCGCGTAGAACCGGAAGTAGGTCTCGACGGGGACCTGGACGAGCAGGACCGCGACGATCGCCAGCACGAGATAGACGAGGCCGATGACCACGAGCGCGACCACCTCGACCGTCGAGAAGGTCCCGAACCCGCCGACGAGCAGGACGACCCCGGCGAGGATCCCGAACGGGATCGCGAGCGCGACGAGGACGAGGAGGTCGACGATCGCCACGGCGATGCCGGCGGCGATCGAGAGCACGAACTCGGCGGCGACGTAGACCGCGTACTGCACCCACCGGCCCCGGAGCGTCGGCCAGAGCCGTCGCCAGCCCGCGAGCACGCCGCGCTCTTCGAGCAGCATCACCGGAACGACGAACATCGTCGTGAACCCGGAGACCAGGGCGGCGACTACGGCGACGAGGAGTACCACCGGCACGACCACCAGCGCTGCACCCACCGCGGCACCCGCACCCGGCCCGGAGCCACCGAGGAACGGGAGCAACGCGAGCCCGACGGGAACCGCGACCGCCGCGGGCGTGACGAGCCCGAGCACGACCCGGAAGCCGAACAGCCGGAGGCCGGCCCCGAGATATCGTCGGCCGTACCGACGGAGGTGGACGGCGTCGGAGCGGAGCGACTCGACGAAGACGAACTCCATGACCGACCCGACGAGGGTGAACAGGAGCGCGAGCACCACTACCAGGACGACGACGAGCGCCGCCGCGGCGAGGGTCCACTCGGGGAGGTCGGCGGCCGGCACGTCGCCCGGAACCGTCTCGGGGACGCCCGTGGTGTCGGTCCCGCTCGACTGGAAACTGAACGTCGACGTGCCACCCACGAAGAGGACGACCAGCGCGAGGCGGAGCCAGCGGGACCGGTCGAACGGCAGGAGATACGACCGGGTGACGGCGACCGCGTCACCCAGCGCGTCGACCGCGTAGTACGTCATATCCTACTGATAGGACGGCCGTCGTCATAAACAGAACGCCGGAGCTGACAGGTGTGTGCCGTGGATCTGACGGTATTTCGGGTGACCGACGAACCCAGCCGAAGCGCTTTCGCGCCCCTCGCCCCTCGCTCCGGTATGGCTGCCGACCTCCTCCTCACGAACGCCGAGATCCACACTCTCACCGATCCCGACGACGTCCACGAGGCGCTCGCGGTCCGCGACGGCCGGGTCGTCCGGCTGGGGTCGGCCTACGAGGTCGCGTTCCTCGAAGGCGTCGAGACGCGGACCGTCGACCTCGACGGCCGCGTGCTCCTGCCGGGGTTCATCGACGCCCACACCCATCTGACCGAGGTCGGGACGCGGCTGGTTCACGCCGACCTCTCGGGGGCGGGGTCGGCGGTCGAGGCCGTCTCGCGCCTCGCCGACCGCGCCGACGAGACCGATACCGGGTGGGTCCAGGGCTACGGCTACGACGAGTCCGAGTGGGCCGAGTCGCGCTATCTCGACCGCGACGACCTCGACGGCGTGCCCACCGACCGGCCGGTGGTGGCCTTTCGCGAGGACATGCACACCGCGGGGGTCAACGGCGCGGCGCTCGACCGCCTCGGCGACCGACTCCCCGACGAGGACGTCCTGCGCGAGAACGGGCGGCCGACGGGTGTCGTCGTCGAGGACGCGCTCGGCCCGATTCGCGAGGCTATCGCGCCGGACGTGGGCGCGACCCGCGACCGCCTCCGGGCGGCCATCGACCACGCCAACGCACGCGGCGTCACCGGGATCCACGACATGGTGCGGCACTCGCACGCGCCCCGCGTCTACCGCGACCTCGACCGGGAGGACGACCTCTCGCTCCGCGTGCGGATCAACTACTGGTCCGACCACCTCGACGCGCTCCGCGAGGTCGGCCTCGGAACCGACGACGGCGACGGGTTCGTTCGAACGGGCGCGATCAAGACCTTCACCGACGGGAGTTTCGGCGGCCGGACGGCGAAGCTCTCCGAGCCCTACGCCGACGGCGCGGACGAGGAGCGAGGCAAGTGGGTCGTTTCGCCCCCGGAACTTCACGACCTCGTCGAGCGCGCCGACGAGGACGGTTTCCAACTCACCGCCCACGCCATCGGCGACGCCGCTATCGACGCGGTCCTCGACGCCTACGCGGCGACCGAGGCCGACGCCGCCCGCCACCGGATCGAACATCTCGAACTCCCGTCCGAGTCGGCCATCGAACGCCTCGCCGAGACGGGTGTGGTGGCCTCCGTCCAGCCGAACTTCCTGAAGTGGGCCGGGGACGAGGGACTCTACGAGTCGCGGCTCGGGACCGACCGCCGCGAGCGCTCGAACCCGTTTCGGACG
This sequence comes from Halococcus salsus, assembly GCF_009900715.1. Taxonomy (NCBI): domain Archaea; kingdom Methanobacteriati; phylum Methanobacteriota; class Halobacteria; order Halobacteriales; family Halococcaceae; genus Halococcus; species Halococcus salsus. The sequence continues at coordinate 9,519 of NZ_JAAAJC010000021.1, read as the reverse complement.
CTCTTGGATGCGGGGGTCCACCTCGCCTTCGGGAGCGACTCGATGCCGCTCGACCCGCTGTTCGGGATTCACCACGCGGTGAACGCCCCGATCGAATCACAACGCCTCACGGTGACCGAAGCCCTCCGGGCGTACACCCACGGCGCGGCCTACGCGGGTTTCGACGAGGACCGACTCGGTACCGTCGAACCCGGCAAGCAGGCCGACTTCGTCGTGCTCGACGGCTCACCGTGGAAAGAGTCGGAGAAAATCGCCAATATCGACGTCGCGATGACGGTCGTCAACGGGGCGGTCGTCCACGACGCGCGCTGAACCCCCCGGGCTCCGTTTCTCTCGGAGGGCTATTCGAGGAGCGACTCGCCGGTCATGACGTCGGGCACCTCGATCCCACAGCGTTCGAGCAGCGTGGGGGCGAGGTCGGAGAGTTCGCCGCCCGCCCTCATTTCCTCCCCGCCGTCGGTGCCGTCCGGCGTGAGATAGACCACCGGAACCGGGTTGGTGGTGTGGGTCGTGTCGGGGTCGTCGGGGGTCCCCATGTCGTCGGCGTTGCCGTGGTCCGCCGTTATCAGGACGTGCCCGCCCGCCGCCTGGCAGGCCTCGACCAATCTATTCAACTGGGTATCGACGGCCTCGACGGCGGCCACCGCCGCGTCGAAGTCGCCGGTGTGCCCCACCATGTCGGCGTTGGCGTAGTTGAGTACCATCACGTCGGGGTCGTCGGTCTCGATGACCTCGATGGCGGTGTCCGTCACCTCTGCAGCGCTCATCTCGGGTTGCTGGTCGTAGGTCGGCACGTCGGGGCTGTCGACGATCCGCCGGATCTCGCCGTCGAACTCGACTTCCCGCCCGCCGTTGAGGAAGTAGGTGACGTGGGGGTACTTCTCGGATTCGGCGATCCGGAGCTGGGTCTTTTCGTGGCCGGCGAGCGTCTCGCCGAGGGTGGCCTCGGGTTCGTGGGGCGCGAACGCGACGGGGAACGCGAACGTCTCGTCGTACTCGGTCATCGTGACGAGATCGATCTCCGGGGGATGGGTCTCGAAGGCCCAGTCCGGGCGGGTGTCCGTGAGCATTCGGACGAGCTGGCGCGCCCGATCCGCTCTGAAGTTGAAGAAGACGACGCTGTCGCCGTCGTCGAGCGCCGGCCCGTCCTCGACCAGCGTCGGCGCGACGAACTCGTCGGTCTCGCCACGTTCGTAGGCGTCCTCGACCGCCGCGACCGCCGATTCCGTGGTGTGATCGGCCGCCCGCTCGACGATCGCGTCGTAGGCGCGTTTCGTCCGCTCCCAGTTCTCGTCCCGGTCCATCGCGTAGTACCGTCCGGAGACCGTCGCCACGTCGCCGGTGCCGTGTTCCTCGACGGCGGCGTCGAGGTTCGCGAGGAACTGGGTGGCGCTCTCCGGGGCGGTATCGCGACCGTCCGTGAACGCGTGGGTTACCGCCTCGACGCCGGCTTCCGCGGCGGCCCCGATGAGCGCCTGGAGGTGGGCCTGGTCGGAGTGAACCCCGCCGTCGCTCACGAGGCCCATGAAGTGGACTCGACCGTCGTGGTCGAGTGCGTGCTCGAACGCGCTTCGGACCGCCTCGTTCTCGTCGAGCGAGCCCGACTCGACCGCCCGCGTGATCCGGGTGTAGCTCTGGTCGATCACCCGGCCCGCGCCGATGGTGAGGTGACCTACCTCGCTGTTGCCCATCTGGCCCTCGGGGAGACCGACCGCCCGCCCCGAGGTGTCGAGGGTGCCGCTGGCTCCCTGGTCGGTGAGCCGGTCCATCGTGGGCGTCTCGGCCGTCCGGACCGCGTCGAGTCGGTCGTGGTCGGCGAGCCCCCAGCCGTCGAGAATCACGAGCGCCGCCTGCATACCCTGAATTCGCCGGGCGCGCGTAACTACCCTTCGCACTCGCTGGGCTCACGACAAGGCTTGTCGCCAATGTACTGGATGCCCACCGGATTCGACCTCGGAGAATAAGAAACTGATAATATCTCAGCTTTCACTGGTGTCGTCAGTATTCTTAGTGACAACAAACGGTCTCTGACGTGTGTATTTGTCGTTTAGTCGTTCTCGTGTGTGTTCCTCTGGAATACCAAGCTCTGTGAGAAACGCGGTTTCGAGGAGTGCCTGAAGAAACAGCACTTGATCGTAGAGAGTCATGCTATTACTGGAGTCAATATTCATTCCGTGTATGATTGAATTCCTCATTTCAAGAATCTTTGACAGCATCTCATCTGGCTCCCACGGAAGGTGTGACAACACACTTTTGTATTCATCTACGATCGCCCTCAAGACTTCGTCAAGACGATTCTCAGCGGCAAGTCCAACTGGATCTTCTGTTTTCTCTTGATAGAAACTCTCCAAGGCCGATGAAAGTATCAAATATTGATTCTCAATTTGCATAGGAGATTGGTATACAACCGAAAAATACAGCCCATATGCCGATGTGAATCTGTCTGATTGATCAAGCCAGTTTGAGAGAACTTCTGAGACGTTCTGTTCTATATCGCTAAAGTCAAAGTTTACTTTCGTTGGATGATATGTACGGTCCATATCACCGCTTCTGTACGCCGTGCTCATTATCTCTATGTCCCTCCCTTCTGCCCCCGACACAGACTCTGTATACCCAATCACCCGAGTCGGGAATATTTCTTCATCTAACGCAAGGGTGACGAAATTCTTCCATATTGTTACCTGACGACCTATTTGATCCAGTGTGAGATCCGCCTCCCTATTTTCAATTTGAAGATAAGCATCTTCGGAGAGAGATATATCTCCGAAGGAAAATGAGTGGTTTTGGGTGACCGAAAACTCAAGATTCCAAGGACCATGATTTGTAGAGATTTTCTCTGGAGACGTGTATGCCACCTCAAACTCATCCCCTGTAGGTAATCCTTTGATCCCAGATAGACCCAGCCAATCTTGAAGGAGAGGGAATCTTATCCTGAATTTATCGAACTGTATGCTACTCTCCTCAAAATGATGCCCGACTAGTAACTGTTTGGCGGTATAGCTGGAAGTTCTGACAGACACGTCACCTGAAGAGTTCATAGAGGCTCCAGATTGGATGCAATCATTGAGAGTGATTAGTTCCGCGTCAGTAGTAACCCCATATATTCTGTCATGTCTGGGAATGTCGTCAATTGATACCGACTCACCCAGAGTCGAAAAGAGATCCAACTGGATGCCATCATCTGCGTCAAATGTAGCAATACCTGCAGTAGAGTCCTCACTTTCTGGCAACCACCAATGTCCTCGAAATTCTATATTTTTAGTCATGGCGATCACTTTCGGTCATTTTGCTTCTGTCTTTTGTCTCAGGACCCATTTGGTCGCGTTTTTGTTCATCAGGTTGGTCTGTGTTTTGATCGTCTTCAGGTTTATCCAATTCGAACTCTCTGCTACGTTCCTTCAAGGTAGCCGGCTGTCCTTCAAGCCATTCGGCCCGAGCTCGTGCAGCTCTCGCTTTTTGTTTTTGTTCTTCTGTTCTATGCCTCTGCTCTTCTGCCTCATGCTCTTTCCTTTCCGTTTCCGCTTCTTCCTGTCTTCGAGCAAGCTCTTCGAATTCTTTGTCGGTTTGGTCCGAATTACGAGATAGCCAAATGCCCGCCGCGATCGGAATGAAGGCGAAGAAGATCGAAAGATACGCTTGAGCCCAAGCAGAATAAATTACGCCCATCAAACCGACTGCGACCAGTATGATTCCGAGAGCCTGATGTTTTTGGTATCGAGGGAGCTCAACGATGTTTGTCGCCGCTTCGGAGAGCTGGGGGATTATCTTCGTTGGATCCGGACCACTCTCCGAGCCAGACACGAATAGTTGTATGTTAAAGGGGTACAATACACTGACGATTAAACATCAGACATTTCGAAGAAACCATCTGCGTCCGCTGGTTTGCGAAGACATTATTGACGTGTCAATTTATTAATCGCACCTGTTCACATTCCCTACTATATATAGTAGGGCTCATGAACAACATCAGTTAATCCGCTGACACGATATTAGACATCGAGCTTGAAGACGCGATCGAGATACAGGTCCTCAACGTCCTCGTAGTAGGTATGGATATAGTGATGCATAGCGCCGTCCTCAATGCTGGTTCCGGCCTCGTCGCCCCGCATGTAGTGGACCAGTTCGGCGTTCACGTCCTGATGCACGGACCAGTACGTCGTGAACCAGATCCGAGACTTATCGCGCCGCCGAATCCGCCTTCTGAACCTCGATCTCGACGTCGGATTCCGCAACGCCGACCCGAGCGAACTGCGTCCGAAGATGTTCCTTCGCGCCTTCGATCGCCCGCTCGCGCGTCTCGAAGCCGTGGGCCACGGGTGATTCGAAGGCGACGTTGACGGTCTCGTCGCCGATGCGTTGGGGCTGCCCACCGGATTCGACCTCGTAGAACGAATCGCAGACCCAGATATAGGGCGCGCTCTCGTCGGGCGCGCCGCTGAACGACGGCGCGTCCTCGCCGCGCTCGTAGAGCGTGCCGGTCAGTGCCGTCCCGCCGGCGTGGCCGCGGACCAGGAGCATACTTACCCTACCCCGCGAGCCGTCAAAACATCGACGTTCGGCGTGGTGGTCGGCCAGAGGGTTTAATCCGCCTGACGCGCTACCATTGCGCATGGTCAAACGGGTGCTGGTTCCGATCGACGGTTCAGAGCAGGCCTGGGACGCGCTCGACCACGCGATGGCCGAGTACCCGAACGCCGACGTCACGCTGTTGTACGTCATCAACCCGGTCGGGGCCGGCTCGGGCGCGCAGGTCGGCGACGTGAGCTACGGCGAGGAGTGGTACGAGGCCTCGAAGGCCCGCGCCGACGGCCTGTTCGAGGCCGCGCGCGAGCGCCTCCCGGACGGCTCGTTCGCCACCGAGACCACCGTCGACCGCCCCGCCAACGGGATCGTCTCCTTCGCCGAGGACGAGGCCTTCGACGCCATCGTGATGGGGAGCCACGGCCGCGACGGCGTCTCGCGGATCCTCCTCGGGAGCGTCGCCGAGACCGTCGTCCGGCGCTCGCCCGTGCCCGTGACGGTGGTGCGATAAACACCCACCTTTTGCTGCGGTCGGCCGCGAAGCGGCCTCCCTGGCAAAATGTGGATCAAAAGCGCGTCGGGTTCCCTCCGGTCACCCTCGCGCCCGCTCACTCGTTTCACTCGCTCGCGGTGGGATCACCACACTCTCTGCAACCGCACAGCACCGCACCGCCGAAGCCCTCGCGCCCTCCGGGCGCTCGCCCTTCATCCACCAGGAGAGCGGTGCTCTCCTGCGCCTCGGCTCGCTCCCGCTCGCCGAGACATCAGGAGCTGCGCCAACCGCTCCGCGACCGCACGGCGGCCGCGCCGCACCGCGACCGCCACAGCCGTCGCTATCGAGGTTAGGGACAAAAAACGGTGGTCTGGACCGACTTACGCAGCGGCTTCGGCGTAGTTCTGTTCGAGGTACTCGACGATGTCGTCGGACTCCGCCATCCCCTCGACACCGTTGTCGGGGTCGACGAGCACCGGCACGCCGGTCTGACCGCTGACTTCCTCGACTTCGGTCCGCTCGTCGTGCGAACTCGGCACCATGTGCGATTCGTACTCCAGGTCGAGCTCCGCGAGCTTGTCCTTGACTTTCGCACAGTACGGGCAGCCTTCGAGTTCGTAGAGTTCGAGGTTGGACATTACACCTCCTCGTAGGCCGTCCAGCCTCAAGAACACCACGGTGGTGCGAACCCCTCGCAAGCCACTCAGGGGAGTCGTCGCGCGAGTTCGCGCCGGATCCGCCCCCGCCGGTAGACGACTTCACCGACCGCCCAGCAGAGCCCGAGGGCCACCCCGCCGAGCGCCGCCGCGAACCCCCAACTCGACAGCCACACGGGCCGAACGAACGGCGTGACGTGGGCGTAACTCCGGGCCAGCGAATCGACCTCGGTCTCGACCGGGGTGTCCCGCGCCACCTTCGAGATCCACGTCGGGAACGACGGGTTCGCGTCCGAGGCGTTCGTCCCGCCCGAGACGGCGTAGCGCCCCGAAGCCCCGAGGTCGGCGATGGTCGGGCCGTTCGACCCACCGACGGAGGCGTTCTCCCCGCCAGTCGTGTTCGCGGCGCTCAACCGCTCGGCGTCGTAGGGGGCCCACGGCGCGAAGTACTCCCAGACGATCTCCCCACGAGGCGTGACCTCGACCACCCGCTGGTTCAGGGTGTCAGTGACGAGGGTGTTGCCGTTCGGCAGGCGGTCGGCGTCGCGTGGCCAGTCGAAGCCCGTGAGCGCCCAAGTTCGTTCCCAGGTCCCGTTGCCCGCCGGGCCGCCGGTCCGTTCGTACTCGACCACCCGGTCGTTCTCGGAGTCGGCCACGAGGATCGTGGGTGTGCCGGTCTCGCTTTCGAGGGAGTCCGGGTTGTGCTGTTCGTCGAGCGTGGCGTGCGCGCCGTCCCGCCCGAGGCGCAGCTCGACCCGCTTCGTCGACCGATCGACCACGACCGCCTGGTCGAAGTTCCGAAGCGAAACCAGATACTTCCCCTCGCCGACCTCGTCGACGTCATTGACGTGGGTCCAGTCCGCCGAGTAGCCACCGTCGGTCCCCCTCGGGAAGTGGTTGCGAACGACCCACTCCCAGACGACCCGGTTCTGAGTGCGGTTGTAGACGAAGACCCGGTCGTTCGGGGTACCGGAATCGTTCGTCGCGCGCATGTTCGCCACGAGGAGTTCGTCGTCCCCGATCAGGTCGACGTCGTGGGTGTCCTCGATGTCGAAGCGCTCGGTCCAGACCCGTTCTCGAGTGCGAGGATCGTACTCGTAGACCACCGTCTCGCCGGGCTCCGTCGAGGTCACCAGCAGGTTGCCGTCCGAGAGCGGGTCGACGTCGTAGTACCACCGCGAGTCCGCGCCGCCGTCGTGAACCCACTGCGTGGTGGCGTTCGGGCCCGCGCTCACCAGCCGGGCGGGCTTCTTGCCGTTGCCGACCCCGCGGAAGTGAAAGCCCTGGACGCTCACGACGGTGTCCCCGTTCGCGGGCTGGCTGACGTTCCCGGGCCCGAGACCGGTCGGGTCGTCGGTCACCGCCGAGGTGACCGCCGCGAGCGCGAGCGCACACAGCGCCACGCCGAGGAGCCCCCTGAGAAACCAGCGCCGGCCGGGGAGCGAATCACGCATCTCGATCCGGGTCTCAGAGCTGTCCCGCGAGGACCCCGCTCGTGCGGACGAAGAAGTACAGCACGAACGCGACCGCGAGCACCCACTGGCCGGTCGAGACGTCGCGCGCCTGGCCGCGGGCGGCCTTCACGACCGGGTAGGAGATGATCCCGGCGGCGATACCGTAGGCGATCGAGTAGGTGAACGGCATCACGAGGATCGTCAGACCCGCGGGGACGGCGTGGGTCAGGTCGTTCCAGTCGACCTCGGCGACGTTCCGGAGCATCAGGACCGCGACCATCACGAGCGCGATGTGGGAGGCGTACTGCGGGATCGCCGACGCCAGCGGGACGAACAGCAGCGAGACGAGGAAGAGTACTCCTACCACGACCGCGGTCAGCCCCGTCCGGCCGCCCGCTTCGACCCCCGTCGAGCTCTCGACGTAGGTCGTCACGGTCGACGTCCCCAGGATGCCGCCGACCGTCGTCCCGACCGCGTCGGCCATCAGCGGTTTGTCGATGTCGGGGAAGTTGCCGTCGTCGTCGAGGAAGCCCGCGACCTGGCCCACCCCGGTGAGGGTCCCCGCGGTGTCGAAGAAGTCCACGAAGAAGAAGGTGAAGACGATGAGCGCGAACGAGACCGCATCGACGTTCTGGAACCCCTGGACGAACGCGCCGACCAAGGGTGTGATATCGTAGCCCGCCGCGGAGTACTGGAGCCCCGACGGGGAGACCAGCGACGCCGAGAGCAGGGTGGTTCCCTCGGGGGCTTGATCGGCCGGGAAGGCGCTGAAACCGAGCAACGAGGCGACGTAGCCCGCGAGCGCGGTCGCGATGATCCCGATGATGATCGCCCCCTTGGTCCCGCGGACGTAGAGCACGAGGGTGAAGAAGAGGCCGAGCACCGCGAGCACCGCCACCGGGTCGGAGGCGAAGACGGGGTTGAACTGGAGGAACGTCGAGGCGTCGCCCGCGACGACCCGCATCGCCTCCAACCCGATGATCGCGAGGAAGAGCCCGATCCCCGTGCCGACCGCGAACTTCACGGGTTCGGGGATCAGTTTGATGACGAACTCGCGCGCGCCGACGGCCGTGAGGACGAGAAAGAGCAGCCCTTCGACCACGACGGCGGCGAGGGCGCTCTGCCAGGGCACACCGAGCCCGAGGACCACGGTGAACGCGAAGAAGGCGTTGAGACCGAGCCCGGGGGCCTGGCCGAACGGCCGATTCGCGTAGAGCCCCATCACGAGCGTGGCGACCGCGGCGGAGACCAGCGTCACCACCGCGATCATCTGGATGGTTTGCGCGTCGGTCCGACCCGGAACCGAGATCGCCGCCCCGAGGATCGAAGGGTTGACCACCACGATGTAGGACATCGTGAGGAAGGTCGTCAGCCCCGCGAGGAGTTCCGTTCTGAGGTCGGTGTCGTGTTCGTCGAAGCCGAAATAGCCCGCGATGGTGTCCCTGGCACCCATTGATACTCACCCGGAGAGGAGCGCAGTGTTAAACATTTTCATGCGGAGGAAACGAGGGCGAACGAATCCCTACGCGTTCGCGAGGAGGTCCTCGGCCGTGACGAGCGCGTCGAGCTCGACGTCGTGCTCGGCGAGGCGTTCGCGTGCGCCCTCCTCGCGGTCGACGACCACCAGCACGCGGTCGACCACCGCTCCCGCCTCCCGGAGCGCCTCGACGGCATCCAGTGCGCTCTGGCCCGTGGTCGCGATGTCCTCGAGAACGGTCACCGACTCACCGTCCGCGAGTTCGCCCTCGATCTGGTTCCCGGTGCCGTACTCTTTCTTCGACTTCCTGACGACGACGTAGGGTGACCCGGTCTCGACGCTCGTGACCGCCACCAGCGGGACCGCGCCGAGCGCGACCCCGGCGAGTTTCCCGCCGTCGAGCTTCGCCGCGAACGACCGGGCGATCCGCGAGAGGCAGTCGGGGTCGGTCTCGAAGCGGTACTTGTCGACGTAGTACTCGCTGGTGCCGCCGTGTGAGAGCTCGAACTCGCCGTACTGGACGGCGTCGGCGCTCCGGAGCGCCTCGATGAGGTCGGTGTCGGCCATGCCGGCGAGTCGAACGGCCCGGGGATAAACGGCGCGGCGCGCGGCCGCGGTGGCGGTGCGGCCGCCGTGCGGTGGCAGCTAGCGGGTGCAGAGCGGTGGTGGTGCAGCCTTGGTGGATGAAGGGCGAGCGCGACCAGCGGGAGCGCGAGGGCTTCGGCGGTGCTGGGCGGGAGCGGTTGTACCGCGAGCGAGCCGGAGGCGAGTGAGCGGGCCGAGGAACCCCCGGAGGGGGTGACGCGGTCTGCGTGAGTGGAACGAACGCAGGTTCGGCAGAGCTACGCTCTGCCGGTGGCTTTTGATCCACATTTTGTGTGCTAATCAGAACTGCGAAGCAGTTCTGATTGGCACACA
>NZ_JAAAJC010000020.1 GCF_009900715.1 Halococcus salsus | reverse complement strand
ACTGCTGTAGCCGACAATACTTTGTAGCCATCCTATCCAATCAATGATGTATATGATCGAATCCATTCCAATAGGTAATGACAGTGGCTACAATGGAAAATTCCGGTCTGACCCTCAGTAGTTTTGGTACATGGTCGAATATCTAATTCCACATGTTGTTCTGTGATTCCGAATTGCCGTGGCCGACAACACTTTTAGCTATCCTATTCCATCAATGACGTATATGATCTAATCCATTCTACATATTAGGATATACAAAAAATCGAAAGGAATAAGTCTAATCTAAAGTAATTGTATAGAAACTAGTGAGGCAAACAATAACAAGATAGAACCAGCTCGTTCTGAATTACAAACTTCCCCTACTTGAGGAAACAGACGTTGAGCTCAATCTCATCTGTGAGACCAAGTATGAGGTCTGCAATCTCATGCTCTCGTGAATCGTTGCTCATCCAATGAGCAGGTTTCGCTACACTAATAGCACCGAAAACATCGTTACTATCGAGTATAGGAACACCAACTGCATCGAGACCCTCGATGTGCTCTTCTTTGTCAAAGGCGTAGCCTTGACTCTCAACTTGAGGCGACTCTTTAAGCAATATGTTGGGATCCCTCAAAATCGCCTAACAGGAATATTGGGTTCGGCGACGAGCTTCTCGGCATCTGTTTTGCAAGAGGTTAAAATAATAACAATAGTGCTCAATGGTAGCTGAGAAGCCTTCGCCTATTTTCCGCTTTTGTGGGGGTTTGTCATCTAACTAAGATGATACCACTGGATACAGGGAGTCGATCTGCGACATCAGTTAAAACAAATAAAATCGCTTCGGTAGAGGATCGCGAGCGCTACACCTGGGGTTCGACGAGCTCGGCGTTTTCGAGGCTCCGATTCCGGAGCGCCCGCCCTGTGTCGGCATCGAAGAGATGGATAGCCTCTTCGGGGATCCGCGCCACCGTGGGCTGACCCGCTTTGACGCGGCGAAGCCCACCGATGGTCGCCACAAACGTCCGCGACTCGGACTCGATATCGGCTTCGTTGAGGTCGAGTTCGGAAGTGTCGCCCTCGGTGCCCTCAAACGCGAGGTAGACGTTGTTGCCGCTCCCAACCGGCTCAACCACGTCCACCACTGTTCGGAAGTCATGGTCGTTCTCGGCCGTGTCGACGAGTTCGATGTCCTCGGGGCGGATCCCGAGGGTGATGTGGGTAGAATCGTCGAGTTTCTTCCGCACATCCTCCGAGAGCGGGTACTCGAAGTTGTCGTGGATGAGCCGGTCGCCTTGGAATTCGGTCTCGAAGAAGTTCATCGAGGGTTCGCCGATGAAACTCGCCACGAACTGGTTCGCGGGTTCGTGGTAGGCTTCGAGCGGCGTGGCGACCTGCTGGAGCGTCCCGTCATTGAGAATCGCGATCCGGTCGCCCATCGTCATCGCCTCGGTCTGGTCGTGGGTGACGTAGACGGTCGTGACCCCCAGGTCCTCCTGGATGCGCTGGAGTTCGGTCCGCATCTGGGCGCGGAGTTTGGCGTCGAGGTTCGAGAGCGGCTCGTCCATCAGGAAGACAGAGGGGTCGCGAACGATCGCGCGTCCGAGCGCGACGCGCTGTTGCTGGCCGCCGGAGAGCTCGCCGGGTTTGCGGTCGAGGAGGTCGCCGATACCCATCATGTGGGCCGCCTCCTCGACGCGCTCTTCGATCTCCGAATCGGGGAGGTCGGTCGACTCCTCCAGCCCGAAGCTCATGTTCTCTTGCACGGTCATGTGCGGGTAGAGTGCGTAGGACTGGAACACCATCGCGATGTCGCGGTCGGCCGGTTTGCGGTTGTTGATCGTCCTACCGTCGAGGCTGATGGTTCCCTCGGTCACCGATTCGAGCCCCGCGATCATCCGGAGGGTCGTGCTCTTCCCACAGCCCGAGGGACCGACGAGGACGATGAACTCGCCGTCGTCGATATCCATCGAGGCTTCGTCGACGGCGACGATGTCGTCGCCGCCGTCGTTGAACCGTTTCGTCACGTCCGTGAGCGTCAGTTTCGCCATCTATGTTCTCCTTGGAGGTCGTTTGCACGCGGTTGTTTTGTGTGTGTGGTTGTCATGGTCATGTTTGCCCCGCGACGCCCTGTGCGAACTGGTCGCCGAAGACGATGAACACCAGCAGCGTCGGGAGCGCGGTGAGGAACGCACCGGCCATCCGGAGGCCGAAGTTGATGCTCTCCATGCTCGCACCGATACCCACCAGCGAGAGCGTGACGGGCGCGGAGGGCCCGCCCGCCCCACCGATCAGGATCAGCGCGAACAGGAGGTCGTTCCAGATCTGCGTGAACTGGAAGATCAACACCACGGCGAACATCGGTCCCGACAGCGGCATGACCACGCGCCGGTAGATCCGGAAGACGCTCGCGCCATCGAGCCGCGCCGCCTCGATCATCTCGCCCGACAGCCCCATGTAGTAGCCTCGGAAGAGCACCGTGCAGATCGGGACTCCGTAGGCTGCGTGGGTCACGATCAGTTCGATGATGTCGGCGTGATACGGTTCCAGCAACGGTAGCGCCCACAGCGGCGAGAGCAGGCTTTCGAGGTTGACCATCGACCAGAACTGCGACAGCGGGACGAGAACGGCCTGGTAGGGGATGAACACGCCCGCCACAAACAGCAACAGGATCGGTAACTGGCCGCGCCAGCTCAACTGCGTGAGCCCGTAGGCCGCGATCGACCCGAGCGCCGCACACAGGATCGTCGCGGGGATCGTCAACAGCGCGCTGTTGACCATGCTCGGTCCGAGCAGATCAATGGCGTTGCGCCAGTTCTCGAGCGTGAAGCCGTCGGCACCGGGCGGGAGATACGGTGCGGTACTCCCGACCGACCCCGTCGTCTTGAACGAGGTCATGATCCCGGCCTCGATCGGCACAAGGAAGTAGATCGTGACCAGTGAGAGCACGGCGTAGAGTGCGATCCGCCAGCCGTCGACGTCGCCGAAGAAACCGCCCGAGCCCGAATCCGTGCTCGATTCCGTTCCGGCGTTGGCGACGCCGCCGTCGGTCATCACCTGATCGTCAGTCATCGATACACCCCGTCTGCGAAATCGTCGTCTCGAACATCATAGCTCACCGTTCCGGTACTGACCGTAGAGATACGGGGCGATCACGACGAGCGCGAGCGCGAACAACACGATCGCGATCGCCGAGCCGTACGCCCAGTTCTGGTCGGAGTAGGCCTCACGAACCATCAGGGTCGCGAGGATGTCGGCCCCGGCCGCGGGCCGATAGTTGCCGAACAGCGCGTAGAGGAAGTCGAACGCCTTCAGCGCCGCGATCATCAGGACTACGAGCGCGCTGATCAGCGAACCACGGAGCTGTGGGACGATCACGCGCCAATACATCTTGACCGCGCTCGCGCCGTCGATCCGGGCCGCCTCGAAGTGCTCGGTGGGGATAGTCTGGAGCCCCGCGAGGAAGACGACCATGGCGTAGCCGCTGAACTGCCAGATCATCGCGAATATCACCGCTCCCAACACCAGTTGCGGGTTGCCGATCCAATCGGGACGGACCCCGACCAGCCCGAGAACCGAGTTGATGATCCCGTTGTCGATGTTGTACATCCAGAGCCAAAGCTGGGCGGTCACGACGAACGAGAGGCTGAACGGTAGCAAGTAGAGCGTTCGGAAACCGTCCCGAAAGCGCCACGCTCGGTCAAGCAGGATGGCGAGTACGAGGCCGACCGCCACGCTGATCGTGGTAAAGCCGACCAGCAACACGACGGTGTTCCGGGTGGCGTCGATGAAAGCGGGGTCCTGGATCAACTCAGCGTACTGCTGGAGGTTCAAGACCGCGTACTCGGGGTCGCCGTAGCCCTCGGCGTCCGTTAGCGAGATCAGGAAGTTCCAACCAATCGCGCCGTAGACGAACAGCCCCATCAACAGGAACGGCGGGAGCCAGAACGGCAGCGAACCGAGGAAATCGCTACGACCTCGCGATTGAAGCCAGCCGCCGAAGCCGCTCGACGACCGGGTAACGGTGCCGCCGTCCGTCGCGACGTCATCGTTGCCGCGCCACCGCTCGCCCCGTCGACGAGCGGCGTCGATCATGTCGTTGAGTCGGGACACGTTAGTTCGAGGTGGCGTCGAGCATCCCCTGAGTGGCGTTGTCGAGGTTGCCAGAGCCGAGGAAGTCGTTGGTGATCACGCCGTCGATGTCGCTGTGGACGTCGGGGGTGACCGCCAGCCCGTGGGCGATCGTCGGGGGCTTGTTCTCAACGTTGCCGTAATCCTCGATCGTCTCGGTGAGATACGCGTCGAACTGGTCGGTTGGCGCGTCCGTCCGTGGCGGGATCGATCCCTTATACTGATTGAACGCGACTTGGGCCTTATTGGTGCCCACGAACGAGAGCCAGGTCTTGGCGACGTCGGAGCCGCCAGCCGGGAACGGGAACGAATCGAGGTGCATCCCGTACATGTTGTCGGTGCCCGGGAAGGAGACGTTGTCCCAGTCGTCACCGTAGTTGAAGTTCTGTTTGTTCCGGTAGGCACCAGCGACCCAGTTGCCGTTGTGCATGAAGGCGGCGTCGCCACTCATGATGAGTTCGTTCGCCTCGGTGAAGCTGATCGAGGAGGCGTCGTCGTTGATGTAGTTGTAGTACTGCTGGACCGTTTCGAGGGCGGAGCGGACGTCGTCCTCGTTCCCCTCACCGTTGACATAGTCCATGAACGACTGGTAACCCGCCTGCCCCTGCATCACGACCTCCCAGAGCTGGAGGGTGGTGAACGGAGCCTGGAGGCCCTTCGCGAACGGCACGGCGTCGGTGTTGTTCTGGATTTTCTTGAACGCCGGGATGAGGTCCTGTGGCTTCGAGAACGAACTCGGGTCGACCCCGGCCTCCTCGACGACCGAAACGTTGTAGAAGAGGTCGTTCATCCGGTGGGTGCCGAGCGGGACCGCCACGTAGGGACCGTCACCGATCGAATCGGGATCCTCACCGACCTGGGAGTAGGTCTTGGCCTCCGCCGAGAAGTTCTGTCGGAGGTCCTGGGTCCAGACGTCGCTCCCGATGTCCCCCAGCAAACCAGCCTCGGTGAACTGAATGAGGTTCTTGCCGGGCCAGTCCGCCCAGGAACTCGGGAGGTTCTCGTTCTGTGCCCGGTTCGAGATCGTCGTATCGAGGTTGGTGTTCCCGCCGCCGCCGATCGCTTGGAAGTCGGTGTTGACGTTGGGGTGTTCGTCTTTGAACGCCTTGATGAGGCTGTTGGCAGCCTTCTTGCCGTCACCGCCGGTCCAGCCGTGGAGCACGGTGAGCGTCTCCCCGCTGCCGCCGCCGTTGCCGCTGCTATTGTTCTCGCCGCTACCGCCACTGCCGTTGTTCCCCCCACTACCCCCGCTTCCGTTGCTTCCGTTACCGCTTCCGCTACTGTCGCTTCCTCCAGTACAACCGGCGAGCCCCGCCATGCCGGCTGTACTTGCAACAGTTGCTATCTGAAGGAACCGTCGTCTTTCGATGCGTCTGTTTGTGCTCGTCCGTGAGCTGGTTCTATCATCAACCATGCGAGTCCGTATGTTGCGTGATTATCTATTTACATATATCTTTCTAATGATGACGATTATGACTCAAAAATAGGATTTCAACGCGCACAATCGGTTAGGCAACCGCTCCAATGCTTACAAGCCGTCTTATCGATGTCAAGATCTGAGTTCAGCTAAGCTCTGGTTTGTTCACAGTGCAATGGGGTACTACAGAAAATATTATGTACATGGTCTGTTATTGGTGGCATATGCCGGACGAGTTAGGCAATAAAGAGGAAGTCGGTGCAGAGAAGGACGGACCAAATAACACGGTAATCGACCGGCGAAATTTCGTAGGTGGAGTAAGCGGGCTGATAGCCGCCGCAGCGTACACGGCAGGCGTACCAAAAGCTGTTGCCAACAAAATCGAGAACGACGACGACGGTGACGTGCACACAATTGCGTCCCCGGACGGAAGCATTGAAGTGACAGTGGACCTCGTCGACGGCCAGTTGACGTACGCAATGGCGTTCGACGGGAGAACCTACATCGATACGTCGTCGCTTGGATTCGACTTTCAGAACCAGTCAGCGTTCGGTGCCTCATCAGCGGGAACATCTGGAACAGCGATTGAGGTTACTGGTGCCGAACGACAATCAGAAACTGAAACATGGGATCCTGTCTGGGGCGAGTTTGAGAGCGTTTCCGCCGAGTATACTTCACTCGTACTCGGATTGGCTGAAACCGACGATCCGGGGCGAACGGCTAACGCGGAATTCCGCGTCTTCAACGACGGCGTTGGATTCAGATTCGCCCTCAGTGAAGACTTCGCTAGCAACAGTGACCGTGCGGTAATCACCTCGGAGAACACCCAGTTCGACTTCGCCGGGGACTATACCGCATGGTGGATGCGCAATGAAGTCACGAATCCCCGATTCGAACAAGAATACGAGCAAACACCGCTCAGTGCGATTCCGGGTGGAACCCGCGAGACCCGACCCACGGATACACTGCTCCGCAACGGGGCACACACTCCGCTAACTATGCGGACAGATGACGACGTCTACATGACCGTCCACGAGTCGAATCTCGATGACTACGCGGCAGCGACCATCGCGCCGCGTTCCGACGCCGGCGACACTGACTTCAGCATTGAGCTTACACCGCTACCCGACCGAACGAAGGTTTCGCTTGAACCCCCAAGTGTCACGCCATGGCGCACAGTACAGATCGGCCCGACCCCAGGCGCGCTCGTCGAATCACAGCTCGTTCCGCTTCTGAGCGACCCGCTCGACGAATCGGCGTTTCCCACCGTCGACGGCGACGTCGATACCGATTGGATCACCCCGCGAAAGTACGTCGGTATCTGGTGGATAATGATCGCCGGCGGGAACAACTGGGAGTACCGGCCCGACGACGCGTTCGATTCGCGGGAGGAAGCCGCGAGCTACATCCACGGCGCGCGGACCGAGCGGATGAAACGCTACATGACCTTCGCGAGCGAGAACGGGATCGACAGTGTGCTCGCGGAAGGTTGGAACGAGGGCTGGGACACCTATCCCGGAAACGGCCTCGGCTTCGAGTTCGGTGTTGACGATTCCTATCCCGACTTCGACGTCCGAGAGGTCACGTCGTTCGGCCAGAGTCTCGACGAGGAGGTAGAGATGACAATCCACAACGAGACGGCGGGCAACGTCCCGAACTATGAAGAAGAGATCCTAAACGACGACATCTTCAAGCAGTATGAAGAGGTCGGGATCCGCTCGATAAAGAATGGCTATGTCTCTGACCCGGGACTCGGTATCGACGGCGATGGCTCCGAACCGACGCACAACCAGCACAACCAGCTCGCGGTCAATCATCACAGGTTGGTCATCCGGAATGCGGCGGCGAACCGCCAGCTGCTTGAGATCCACGAGGGAATCAAGCCAACCGGCGAGATCAGAACCTACCCGAACGTTGCCGCCCGCGAGGTGGTGAAGGCCCAGGAGTACGACGGCTTCACCTACCTCGGCTCAGACGTCGACCGCGATCACCACGTCACGCTGCCGTTCACTCGAATGCTCGCAGGACCGACGAGCTATCAGCCAGGGATCTTCGACATCACGTTCAACGACAACCGCGGCGGTCAGATCCAGACGACACGAGCCAAACAGCTCGCGATGTACCCGAACTACCTCGGCGGGCTCCAGATGGCCGCCGACCGCATCGAGGCCTACGTTAACAACGAACTCGAAGTCGGGCAACTGGTTCAGGCCCCCTCGGGAGAACTCGACGGACTCATCACCCTCAACGACTGGCGAAACGCCTTCGGCGCGCACTTCGTCCCGCTGGATCCTTCACAATCCCCGTCGGGGTCCTCCGTCGAGTTCGTCGTGAAAGACGTCGAAACTGCCGGCCAGTACGACCTCCACCTCCGGTACGCGGCCGACGCGGAACAGAACGCGAGCCAAGTAGTCGACGCTGGAAAAACCCAGGCCACACTGCGCGTCAACGGTTCGGCAACGACCATCAGCCCCTCGTTCACCGACTACTGGGACGAGTGGGACGTGTTCACGACGACGGTCGATCTGGACGAAGGCGAGAATACGGTCGCGCTCGAACTCAACTACGAGGATTCGGATGGGGAGTTCACCGGCGACGTCGGCGGGTTCAACCTCAACACGGTCGCGGTGAGCGAAGCGGGTGCCGACTCGCCCGTCCCGGCAGCGTACGAGGGCTACACGCCGGAGAACGAGAACTTCGAGACGAAGCCCGAGTTCGCGTTCATCGAGGACGTTCCTGCCGCCGGCTGGGACGAGACGCGCGTCGTCGATTCGGCGGTCGCCGACTACATCGTCACCGCCCGGAAGAAGGACGAGGAGTGGTATCTCGGCGCGATGACCGACGAGAACGGCCGCGCGGTCGACGTGCCGCTCGACTTCCTCGCACCCGGCCGGTCGGGCGACGGCGATGACGACCATCCGGGGAACGGAAAGGGCCGAGGACGGGGTCGCGGAAAGGGAAAGCACGGCAACAACGGACGAAAAGGAGGGAAAGGCGAGCGTGGCCGTCCCCCCAACGGCCCGAAGTACGTCGCGGAGATCTATTCGGACGACGTCGGGGCCGGGGTCGATACGAACCCGACGGCGGTCCGGATCGACGGGGCGATCGTCACGCCGCGGACGACACTGCTCGCGTCGATGGCGCAGAGCGGCGGGACGGCCGTCAGGTTCCGCCGGGCGCGCGGCGAGGAGATCCGTGACCTGCCGGAGTACGAGTACCCCGAACAGGAGATCGACGTCTCGATAGGGAGCGAGGCGCAGTTCGGGGAGTCGTTCATCTCGGCGACGGGGTCGAACGACGCGGCGTTCGTCGGCGGAACGATAGTCGAGATCGAGGTGGATGGCGACGTCGAAGCCACCGACATCGTTCGTCTGCCACCGAATTCGACGGACGAGACGATCGCGCTTGGCTACTCCCTCAGCACCGCGGGCGAGTACGACGTCGTGGTCCGTGATTCGGACGGGTCGGTCCTCGCGTCGGGTACCGTGACGGTCGCGCCCGGCGAGGAAATCGCGACGTTCAGCGACCCGTCGGGCGACGACGCCGGGCCGGGCGCGTACGTCTACCCGACGAACGGGGCGTTCGAGGAGGGAGCGTTCGACCTCCGGTCGTTCGGGGTCTTCGAGACGGACACCGAGTACCTGTTCTCGTTCGAGGTGGCGAACCTCTACGACACGTTCGGCGGGTCGTTCTCGCCGCACTACTTCGTCGTCTACCTCCGCGATCCCGCGCTCTCCGGCGGTCGCACGACGACGCTCGACGACCTCGGCGTGACCGCCGAGTTCGAGGCCCCGTGGCAGTACCGGATCGGCGCGAGCGGGTTCGAGACCGGCGTGACCGACGCGGACGGGACGACCCTCGGGACGCCGGAGACGTTCGTCGACTTCGCGAGCAACACCGTCACCGTCCGGGTCCAGAAATCCCAACTCAGCGGGCTGGATAGCTCGAGCCTCGAAGTCGTGCCGATAGTCGGGTCCGAGGACACCGGAACCTTCCGACCCATCGGGATCGAGGCCGAACAGTACGTGTTCGGCGGGGCGAAGGAGGGCGCGGTCGAGAACGCCCCTCGGATCATTGACCTTCTCACACCATCCGATGTTGACCAAGCCGACGCGCTCGCGTACAGTAGCACGTCACTCGCAGAAATCCCGTTCACACAGATCTAAGGAACATTAGTTGGATTATCGACCTGAGCGGTACCGACGTGGTGGTCGGTAAGCATCTTTCGTTCCGAGTAGATGGCAACTCTTGCTCTCGGTCATACGTTCATCGTCGGTGTCGTTCGTAGTCACCTGCTGTCTTTCTCTGGAACTCTTTGGATGTATCTCGTGGTTCTACCAAGCATATCAGTGACGTCGAACCGGTTCCATAGTCGCTCTCGGGGAAGCATCGTGGACAGGGATGAGCTCCCTTCTGGTCCGCTTCCTTGAGCGTAATCATGACCTTGTCGATGTGAGGCTGGTAGGAGTCAAGGTTGTGATGCCAGCCGTATCCCGTTCCCTGTCGTTCTATGAAAACGTCTTCCTCGACGATTGTCGAGAACTCCTCTTCATCGATATTCCAAGCCAGCGTATGCTCGTAGGTCCTGAGGAATTCGCGCTATCGTTCATCACTGATCTGTGGACCACATTCGTCAACGATTTCAATGCCAGCAAGTGTCAGGCTATGCGACTGTAGAGTTATATCCGACGTAAGCGCAAGCCGAGCTTCGACCAGCACTCGTAACATCCCGACGTGGGATGCTCGATCTCTCGATGGTCACACTCACTACAATAGAGCCGCGCAACCGAATGACCAGAGTTACCATTAAGCGAAGAGGGTCTCACCCGCGACGAGGTGGTCGCCGACGGCATCGAGGTCGAGCGTAAGTCCCAGCCCGGGCTCGTCGGGGATCGGGAGTCGACCCGCCCCGAGCACCGACTCTTCGACCAGATCGCTCCACCAGCCGAGCTGGTAGGAGTGGTACTCAACTGCGAGCATGTTCGGGATCGCGGCCCCGACCTGCGCGCTCGCCATCGTCCCGATCGGCGAGGAAACGTTGTGCATCGCGAGCGGGATGTAGTAGTCGTCGGCCATGTTCCCGATCTTCATCCCCTCGCGCATCCCACCCACGCGTGGAATGTCGGGCGTGAGGATGTCGACCGCCTCGTTCTCGATCAGATGGCGGCTCCCGTGGGTCCGGTAGACGTTCTCGCCCGTTGCGACCGGCGTCGTGGTGGCCTGCGTGACTGTCCGCTGGACGTCGTGGTTCTCCGGCGGGACGGGGTCTTCGAGCCACCAAATCGGGTACTCTTCGAGCGCGTAAGAGAGGCGTTTCGCCCCGTCGGCGGTGTACGACCAGTGGCAGTCGAACGCCACCTCGGCACGGTCGCCGACTCGTTCGAGAACTTCGCGAACGATCGCCTCTTTGTGCTTGATGTCGCGCGGCGAGAGGTGACGGTTCGCGCGATCTTTCTCGTCGCCCGAGGGGACGTCGAGGTCGAACTTGATGGCATCGTAGCCGAGTTCGTCGACGACGCGTTCGGCTTCCTCGGCGTTCGAGGCGGGTTCGGCCTCGTTGCCGGCGTGACAGTCACAGTAGACCCTGACTTCGTCACGGTACTTCCCGCCGAGGAGCTGGTAGGCCGGGATCCCGAGGAGTTTGCCCGCGAGGTCGTGAAGCGCGATTTCGATCCCCGAGATCGAGGAGATCGCCTTGCCGGCGATCGAGCCCTCGCCCGACATCTTCTGGATGAGGTGTTCGTAGAGCCGGTCGATGTCGAGCGGGTTCTCGCCGATCAGGAACGGTCGCATTCGCTCGATGACCGCGGTCTCGCCCCCGCCCCAGTAGGCCTCGCCTGTACCGACGACGCCCGCGTCGGTGTAGACCCGCACGAGCACCCACGGGTAGTTGCCGTCGACCATCGCGGTCTGGACGTCGGTAATCTTGGCGTCACGGATCGAGGCGTCGTTCTTGATCCCCATCGAGTCGCCCGAGAGGTCCCGCATCGTGTACTCGGCGTTCGGGTCGCTGAGCTGTGTGTAGTCGACCATCGTCGGTGAAGTGTTCATCGGAGAGGGTTAAATACGAATCGAAGCTATCTTTATGGAAGACACGCACTAGTTATACTGAGACGAAGCGACTATCAAGCTGAATGTGTAATAAACTCAGCTAGTAAAGAACTCATCATCTGTCGCCGAAGAGGGCGGCATGGCTGTTCAATATCACGAACTCTTTTGTCGAGCGACGGATGTTATTTCTTCGTGTCATTCGTAGACTGGTTTGATGATTACGAGGACCGTGACTGGCAGACGACAACTGAAGGGACTGTCCGCTACGCCCTAGTCGGTCTTGGCTGGTGGACAACCGAGGTCGCAATGCCCGCGATTGCCGACTCGGAGTTCGGTGAGACCACAGTGTTAGTCAGTAGTTCGACCGAGAAGGCCGAGCAGGTCGCCGAGGAGAACGATGTCTCCCGAGGGATCACCAACGACGACTTCAAAGATGGCGAAGCGAGCGAGCATTACGACGCGGTTTACGTCTGTACCCCGAACGCCTACCACTTAGAGTACGTCGAGGCGGCCGCCGAACTCGACAAGGGCATCATCTGCGAGAAACCAATGGAAGCCAGCGTCGAGCGCGCCGAACGGATGGTCGAGGCCTGCGAGCACGGGGGTGTCCCGCTGATGATCGCCTACCGAATGCAGACCGAACCTGCGGTCAGGCGCGCCCGCGAACTCGTCGAATCGGGCTTCGTCGGCGAGCCGATGACCGTCTACGGCCACAACTCCCAGCCGCTGCTCGAAATGATCCCCGACCCCAACCAGTGGCGTCTTACCCCCGACCTCACCGGATATGGTACCTCCGTGATGGATTTAGGGATCTACTCGATCAACACCGCGCGCTACCTCCTCGACCGCGATCCGGTCGCCGTCCAGTCGATATTGGCGACCGAACACGAGGACTTCGAGGGACTCGACGACGAGCGCGCCGCGTTCATGCTTGACTTCGACGGCATCGAGATGGTCTCGACCGCCACCCAGAACGGCCAGACCGACTCCCAACTCACGATCACCGGCACCGAGGGACAGGTCGAGATCCGACCCGCCTTCCCCGGAACCTGTCGTCTCCACGTCAGGCGCGGCGACCAGTCGCTCGACTTCGACCGCGAGGAGTTCGGGGCCGTCGAGGAGATGCGCGAGGAGTTCGATTACTTCGCCGATCGCCTCCTCACCAGCACTCCAATCAAACCTGATGGCGAACACGGCCTCTTTGACCTCAAAATTGTAAGAGCAATTCACGAAGCCGCCAAGACTGATAGGTCAGTCGCTATCTCAGAATAGTCATATAATTGTTATTGGTAGGATTGAGTTAGATCTGTGCGCTGCTAACAACGTAAAATACAGCAATTTTATTTGGTTTTGCTCCACTGATTGTGGATGCTTTACAATAGGTAGAAACTACTATTTTATGTCCCAATCATTTTACTTCGCACTCACTATTCCATCACAGAAAACAATTCGATCTGGCGTGCAGTCGACCTCCTCGTATAGGTTGCTCTGACTGATGAATACGGACACGCGCCGATAATGACTGCTCAGAACGCACTGACGCTGTTGCAAAAGCGAACAAGCGTTGGGTAGTCATCCAGTAGTTGGGTCGAAAGCAGCAGGCCTGAGCCATGGCTCTATTCAGCAGGTCTTTCAGTTACGATTCCAGTCAAATAAGCAACTTGATTCGGCCACTCAATTTTTATTCGATAGTCATTCAATCTCTCTATTCCTCAGAGATCGTGCATCGCAGCCCCTCTATGCTTGGTGTAGTCTCATCTTCCAAACCATAGCGGAAGTTGAGACTAGCACTCTCAATGCATAGGGCCACTATTTCGCCGGAAGATGGTTGTGAGTCTTGATTGATACAGTCCGGTTTCCTCGATGTCAACGGGCTAAGCACACAACGAAGTCGGTAGCGCAGGCACCGGACTGTTGAGACGGTCTTTCGCAGGTCATTACCACCAGCGATTCTCACACAGGCGCTCTATCGCTTCATCAAGGGTCGATTCGTTTCGCGAGAACGTGAACCGGATCCAGTCTGCCTCGGCGTCCGGGTCAGTGTAGAAACTGCTGCCGGGCACAGCGGCGACGCCCGCTTCACGGATGAGTCGGTAGCAGAACTCGATATCGTTCTCGTTGGTCGGATAGCGTGTCATCATGTAGTAGGCACCGTCGGGTTTGATGGGATCGAGACCCGCCTCGCATAGCCCCTCGTAGAGCCGGTCACGCCGACTCTCATAGGCGTCCGCGAGGTCCGTGTAGTAGGAGTCGGGGAGCGAAAGCGCCTCGACGCCCGCTCGCTGGAACGGTGTCGGCGCGCAGATCGTCGCGTAGTCGTGGACTTTCCGAAGCTCCTTCGAGAGATACTCCGGCGCGAGACAGAAGCCGACGCGCCAGCCGGTGACGCTGAACGTCTTCGACATCCCGGTGCAGACAACCGTTCGGTCGGCGAGGTCACCGACCTCAATAGGGCTGAGGTAGTTCTCATCGTAGACGATGTGCTCGTAGATCTCGTCAGTGAGCAGGATCAGGTCGTGTTCGAAGACGATATCCTCGATGCGCTTGAGTTCTTCCCGAGTGAAGACTTTCCCAGTCGGATTCATCGGCGTGTTGAGGACGAGAATCCGGGCATCTTCGGCCGCCGCTTCGAGTCGATTGTAGTCGAGTTCGAGGCTGTCCGTGATGTCGAGTGGGATAGCCGTCGCGCCGGCGAACTGACTGGCCGGAATATAACTCTCGTAGACCGGCTCGAAGTAGATCACTTCGTCACCCTTCTCAGCAAGGGCGAGCATCGTCGACATGATCGCTTCGCTGGTGCCAGTCGTGATCGTTACCTCGGTCTCGGGGTCGTACTCGACGCTTTTCCACTCCGCGTACTGCTCCGAAACCGCGTCCCTGAGGTCCGGTAGCCCCCACGTGATCGTGTACTGGCTCTCGGTACTGATTGCGTTTTTGGCGGCTTTCTCGACTGTGTCTGGTGTCTCGCCCGCGTCGGGGATGCCCTGCGAGAGGTTGATCGCGTCCTGCTGCAATGCTTCCCGCGTCATTTCGCGGATCACCGACTCGGCGACGCCAGACGTCCGATCGGCTCCGACGATATCCTCCGGGAGGGAGCGATCAGTCATGGTCGCCCCCACACAGTTACATTCGTCAGCGTGGCTCTATTCGCAGTGTGACGAGTGAAGCGCATTATACTACTTTCATGAATAGGTGTGATTAAGTGTTGTCTCATCAGCTTGGTTCTCACCGGCACGCCACCCAGACGCCCTCGGCAAGCGTTGCGCGTCCGCCGTCGTTAGTGGTGGCCTCTTCTTCGTCGAATACTCCCGCCTTTTCACGGCGAGCGCAGTTCGTACTGGTTGCCATATATGGAGAGATGACGACATCGCGTCGGCTAACACAGTGCATATATGATTCTGCGATGCGGATAGCGTCGTATGGAACTCCCGCCTTTTGAACTCGAACGCTGGCTTGACGAATACGAGTCAGATGCTGACCTGATGCTGGCTGAAAGCGGTGTCCGGAGTCTTCCTGCTGACCGCTTCGATCTCAATGTAGGAGAGCTCGGTTACGTTATTCCGACTGACGGCTCACCAGAGTTCCGGGCGAAGATCGCCGAGCGTTACAGTCGTAGTCCGGAAGAGGTCGTTCTCACGTGTGGGACACAGGAGGCGGACTATCTCACGTTCATGTCACTCCTGAGCGAGGACGACCACAGCGTCGTTATCTCACCGACGTATCAGTCTCTCAAGAGCGTACCCGCTGCAATCGGGGATGTGACCTCCGTCCCTTCTGAGCCTCCAAACTGGGAACTCCCGGTCGATGCCGTAGCGGAGGCGATACAGCCGGAGACGCAACTTGTGGTCCTCACGAACCCAAGTAATCCGACGGGGAAGTACCTTGATCCGGAGACGATGGACGCACTCTATGACCTCGTGGCAGAGAACGATGCCTATCTCCTCGTCGACGAGATCTACCGGATGCTGGCCGACGACCCACACCCACCAGCAGCATCCCTCGGCCCACGAGCCATCTCGACCGCTGGCGTGTCGAAGTCGTACGGTCTTGCGGGTGCACGTCTCGGCTGGGTCGTGGCGGATACGGATGTCGCGAATACGGTTCGGAAATGGAAGGACTACACGACGATTTCACCGCCACTCATAGGTCACCACATCGCACAGCAAGCACTCGGCGAGCAAGAATCCGAGATTCTGGAGGCGAATCGCGCTCACGCGAAGGCAAACCGCGAGCGTGTCGCCGAGTTCGCTGACCGCTACGATCTCGACTGGTTCGAGCCGACGGGCGTCAACGGCTTCCTAACCGTTCCTGACGGGTTCGATAACGGGAAAGAGTTCTGCCGCACGCTGTTTGAGGAAGAAAGCGTGG
The DNA here is from genome assembly GCF_009900715.1 of Halococcus salsus. Lineage (NCBI taxonomy): Archaea > Methanobacteriati > Methanobacteriota > Halobacteria > Halobacteriales > Halococcaceae > Halococcus > Halococcus salsus. The sequence continues at coordinate 2,403 of NZ_JAAAJC010000020.1, read as the reverse complement.
TCCTTGCACCTGGTGATGTCTTCGGGTATCCGAATCGCTTCCGCATCGGATTCGGCCTCCACACGGACGAGCTCAAAGAAGGTCTTGAGCGAGTTGGTCGACACATCGAACAGTACATCTGATACTCGAGTTGGCGAACGATCGATTTGTTGGTTCAGGCTGAATCGACTGGAGAGCACGAACGTTCGGCTATGTTGACAGCCGAGAATACGCTCACGCTGATAAATTGCTTCTTGCCTGTAACCCTCGGGTTCAAAGATAGCGAAGGAAGAATGCCACCAACCCAAGCATCTCGGCGCGAGGTTTTCCGAGGGATTGCTACAAGCTCCTACCGTGAGTGGCCTGCTTACAATTCAACTCCGCTGTACAACCGGAGTTCGCTCGAGGGACTCGAAGAAGATATCCGAACGGTCACAAGAGTTTGGTTCGAGCACGATGCTCACGAATCGGTCGAGAGTTTCGTGTGTTGTCTCCCGCTGGCGTACGTCAACTTCGAAGTCCACGACCACTATTCGGGATCGACACACTACGAAATGGAGCAGTTAGTACGTGCCTTCCTGCTGAAAGAACTCCACAGCTGGGAGCACGAGAGCGCGCTCGTCGAGTACCTTCACCGGTGTTCGTCGGTTCGAGAGCGCCTCGGTTTCGAGAGTGTGCCTGACCAGTCGACGCTGTGGCGAACGTGGCATCGTCGTTTCGTACCCGAACTCAGAGAGACGATCGAAACAGCGGCAAGATCGATTCTCATTCAGGCGCATAGGGCCGGCGTTTCTGTCCCCCGCCAGCCACCGGAGCGGTCGTCTCGAAGAGAGCAATCTAACGACGAAACACCTACTCAACAGGAGAGACTCGCTCGCGCTGAAGACATTACAGAGCAGATGAGCGAGATCGTTCATCCAGCATTCTCGTTGGATCGTGCCAAGGGCTGTGAGATACACACGAATGCCTTCTGGGAGCTCCAGACCTATCTCGGGCTTCGTGAAAACCTCGCGGCTAATGAAGGCGCACACAGCTTTCTCTACGAGTCTAATCGAGAACGGACACCCCTCGGGCACAACCATCGAGCACATCTACGCGACCTCTCTATCAGCGAAATTCGCGAGATGTATCGGGAGGCGGTGAAGCGGATGGTCGATCGATCGAGCGAAACAGATACGTTTCATCGCGCTGGGCTGGTCGCTATCGATATTACCGAAGAGGACCCGTTCACTGGTGATCGGGAGGGCCACGAAGACGAGATCATCGGGACGAAGGAAAGCACTGATGAGTACGCCTATCAGTGGGCGACAGTCCAGTTAGTCGGCAACGCAGTTCCACTAGTTCTGGACGCCCGACCAGTCAGAAAAGGCGAAACCCGCCAAGAGGTCGTTGAGGACCTGCTGGATAGCGCTCAGAGTCTGCTCCACGTTGATGGAGTGCTGATGGATCGGGAGTTCGATAGCCAACAGCTTCTTGAATCGGTCTCCCAGCGAGGACTAACATACGTTGTTCCCAAGCGGATGTACACGAGCGAGAAGGCTCAAGCGAAGCGGCTACTCAGGCGCGGTCAGGACTACTACACTGCCGATCGGAAACTCCACCTCGGGAAGAACGAGTGGCACGAGACTACCTTCGTCTACAAGCGCAACCCGAACTCAGATCGAACGGACTACGGACAGTATGCAGTGTTCCTGACGAACGCTCCAGCCGGAGCAGTTCGTGAGTACAGTTACCGCTGGGAGATCGAGAGCGGGTACAAATCGATCAAGCGATTCATGGCTGCAACCACCTCGAAAAACTTCGTGCTGCGGTTCTTCTACTTCACCTTCGCCTGTCTGCTGTACTCCATTTGGCGGGCAGTCGATCTGCTCATACAGGTCGCTCTGACGGGCGAATACGAACGCTCGCCGATAGTGACGGCACAGAACACGCTCACACTGTTGCAGAAGCAGACGGGCATCGGATAGCACTCAGTAGTTCGGTCGAAAGCCGGGGTTTGAGCCACAGCTCTCTCCAGCATGCCTTTCAAATGGAATTCTAATCACACCATCAACATGAATCGGCCGCCCACCCCCGATTCGGCGATTACCTGATCCTCACAATTCCTCAGTCATCGCGCATTACAGCCCCTCTATACCTGCTGTAGTCTCATCTTCCAAACCATAGAGTTACATATCCCAGTATGTGGTTTACGGGTTCGAATTCAGACGACACAAGGCATCAGGAGACTGGTATCGATGGAATCAGGCTCGACCGTAATTACTCGTGCTTAGACTAATAAGGACCAGTAAACTTACCCACCACCCCGCCCTCTGCCACAGCCAACACGATGACAATAGCCAGAACCCGGGTTACGCGGGCTGAGAACTGCATTGGAGCCAGTGAATGGAGAGGTGTGTAGCGTGGTTCGTATCGATGCGGTCA
>NZ_JAAAJC010000019.1 GCF_009900715.1 Halococcus salsus | reverse complement strand
TCGTGACTTTGAGCGTCTGAACGCGGTAGTTGGTGCGGTGGCAGTAGTGGCGGCTGGCGCGGTCTCGGTCGTAGAACGTGGCATCGAGGGCGGCGTTTTCGGATGGGTCGTGCAGCTGCGCCGACTGGCGCAGCAGCACTCGACAGAGACCCATCTCGATCCGATCGAGAGCCTTACACAACGTCGACGGCGCAGGGAGATCGGCCGGCTTGAGGCCGATCTCCCGAAGTATTTGTGGCATCTCTTGCAGGAGGTCGATGGTCATCCGATAAGTGGTATCGAGGTAAATCCGGAGACAGTGAAGCGATACGAGGGCATAATCGGCGAATCCGCCGCCACCGTTCGGGGCGGCGGATTCGTCTCCATCGCCAGTAACGTTTTGAGCCACCAAGACGCACCGCTCGGTGAAGCGGGAGATTTGGGTCATAGCTAACACAAGTCTCTCGCTTCAACGCCTTTGGTTTAGCGACCGATCCCGTCGCCGTCTAGTGATTCAACAGAGCCCAATAGTCGTATCTTGGGGGCTTCGAGACCTAACGATATGCATCCATACGTACTGCTCGCTGGTGCAATACTCTCCGAATTATTCGGGACAACTGCCCTCAAACTCTCGGAGGGATTTTCACAACCGGTTCCCAGTATTGGGGTTGTCCTCGGATATGGGGCAGCGTTCTATCTACTATCCCTCACGTTAGAGGAATTACCGATGGGTGTCGTCTATGGGACATGGGCAGCATTGGGTATTGTCGGTGTGGCAGGTATCGGGGCCGTTATTTTTGATGAACCAGTTGATCTGGCAGGCCTTCTCGGAATTGGCCTCATTATCGGTGGCGTCTACTTCGTCAACGTGGTGTCACAGATGTCTGCCCACTAAGATGGTGGGCACCGGGCCTGTGTAGAAACAACCGAAAAGTGGCACTGTGTTCCAACATCTTGTTCGTCCGCTCCTGAGTAGTTGTTCTCCAACGATGTCAAACAGGTATGATGTGATCATCGCTGGGGCAGGTCCAGCGGGGGCGCAGTGTGCACGAGATCTAGCTGACCGTGGGTACGATGTTGTCATCCTAGAAACCGAAGCAGAAGATGAATTCCCAGCTCAAAGTAACAAATCTACCGGCGGAACGTTTGCGTCAATGATGACCTCCTTCGGCATCCCGGATGACGTCGTTATGCACGCGACTGAATCAGTAGTTCTTGAATCTCCAAATGAACACTTTATCCAGGACCAGCCGGGCTTTGTCTTGGACTTCGAGGCGTTCAAGAAGTTCCTTGTCGAGGATGGTCGTCACAAGGGTGCTGAGTATCGGTTTGATGCTCGTGTTCGTGACCCGATCGTCGAAGATGGTGATCTCGTTGGTGTCCGTTATAACCGTGACCAGGAGGTCTTTGGCGAAATCGTTATTGATGCTACGGGTCCGGCTGCGCCACTGGCTAAAGATCTGGGGATAGCCAATCTTGAGCGGGAGAACCACGCGATTGGTATTGAATACTTATTCGAAGGCGTCGATCTCAATCATCCCGAGTTTGCTGATCTCACTGACGCGATGATGTTGCGGTTGGACCACGAGTACGCCCCTGGAGGTTATTCGTGGATCTTCCATACGGGTGACGACACAGCAAAAGTCGGCATCTGTTATATCCAGAATGAACGCTATCAAGAAAACGCCATTCACGATCGCACCGTCGACGGGTATCTCGAACATTGGCTTGATACTGACCCACGGTTCGAGAACGCCAGACAAATCGCAGAGAGTACAGTTCGGGGATCAGCACATGTACAGCCCCCCGGATCGATGAGTACTGATTCGTTTATCGCGATCGGTGATACTGTCCCGTCGGTTGATCCTGTCTGGGGAGAGGGAATCTACAAGTGTATGAAATCAGCTCGCGCAGCTGCAATGACAGCCGACCGCTGTCTGACGAGGACGAAAAACACCTCTGCTGAGGAGATGGGAGTCTACGACGACCTATGGAACGAGCAAGTTGCCCCCAGACAAGACCGTCGATTGATGATGACGAGGTTGCTATACCTTGCACCAAACGAACGGTACGACCGACTTATGCAAGATCTGAACAAGCTTTCTCGAGATACCCTTTCAGATATTAACGATGGGAGCAAGCAGGAAATTGTAAAACTGTTGTATCCCAGTGATCTATCCTACCTCTGGAAATACTGGCGAGAAACACAATTTGGGAGTGTCTCTTACTCCAGCTAACCACAACACTTCCGCTGATGAATCCAACTTCTATCCGATCTTGATCAACTGGTCTTGGACGTTTTGCTATCAGTACCCACATGGCTATGACCCCCGAGTCGCGTCGAACAGTCTTTCGCCAAATTGCTCATTGTTCCTATGTCGATTGGCCAACGTATGGGTCTAGCCCGCTGTTCGATCGCTCGTCGCTTCCCGCACTGGAGTCGGATGTCCGCGTCGTCGCAAAAACGTGGTTCCAACAAGACGAACACGAGGGCGTTGAACCATTCGTCCACACATTACCGCTTGCATACGTCCAGTTCGATCCCCACGACCGGTATGCAGGATCGACGAGCTACGAGATGGAGACACTATTTCGCTTGTTCCTGCTGAAAGAATGCCGTGGCTGGGACCACGAGACGGCCCTCGTCGAATACCTCACCCAGCACCCTGATTTCAGCGAACAGATCGGCTTGGAGTCGGTCCCCAATCAGTCAACTCTGTGGCGCAGTTGGCACCATCGCTTCACTACAGACCTCCGGAACACGGTCGAAACCACAGCGCGAACGATCCTCATCAAAGCCCAAAATGTGGGTGTCTCTGTTCCACGAGAACCAGAACGGCAGAGCCGCAGACACTATGACGAGAATGAAGAATCGGACCCCGATGATCAGACCATATTAGAGCAGGCCGAGGCCGTCACTAACCGCGTCAGCGACGTTGCGTTCCCAGCGTTCTCATTGAACCGTGGTGAGGGCTGTGAGATCCATGAAAATGCCTACTGGGACCTTCAGACCTATCTGGGGCTTCGAGAGAACTTAGCTGTCAACGAAGGGGCTCGGAGTTTCATCCACGAATCGACCCGAGATCGAACACCTTTGGGCCACGCCCATCGCGAGCATGTGCGGGATCTCTCCATTGAGCAGATACGCGAGATGTACCGCCAAGCCGTGAGTCGTCTCTTAGATCGAGTCGCAGAGACCGAGGAGTTCTTCCGAGCCGGTATTGTCGCGATCGACATCACAGAGTCCGACCCGTTTACTGGCAATCGTGCGGGTCACGAAGACGAGATTATCGGCACGAAAGAGAACACCGATGAGTACGCCTACCAGTGGGCGACAGTCCAACTGGTCGGGAATGCCGTCCCAATCGTCTTAGATGCGCGCCCAGTTCGGAAGGGGGACACGCGCAAGGAGATCGTCACGGACCTCTTGGATTCGGCAGAGGCGGCTGTTCATGTCGATAACGTGTTAATGGATCGGGAGTTCGATAGCCAGCACATCCTAGAGATGCTCAGCCAGCGCGGCCTCTCCTACGTCGTGCCCAAGCGGATGCAGACCAGCGAAAAAGCGCAGGCGAAACGACTTCTCAAGCGGGGGAAGGACCGCTACGAAACTGATCGAAAGTTGCACTTGGGCGACAACGAGTGGCATTCAACAACACTGATCTACCGACGGAAAGAGAACTCCGAGCACACCGATTATCGGCAGTACTCGGTGTTCATGACGAATAGGAAGAGTGGCCTTCTCACGGAGTACGGGTACCGATGGGAGATTGAGAGCGGCTACAAATCGATCAAACGGTTCATGGCCGCCACAACGTCGAAGCACTTCGGGCTACGGTTCTTCTACTTCGCGTTCGCCTGTTTGCTGTACTCGATTTGGCGGGCTGTGGACCTGCTGGTACAGGTGCAGTTAACCGGTGAATACGAGCATTCGCCCATTGTGACTGCCGATAATACGCTGACACTGGTGAAGAAGGACACGGGAATCGGATAGTAACGAGGCTCTCTCCGTGAGAGCACGTCGTCTGAGTGGCGACACTATCCGGAGTCTTGGAAATCCGCTAGAATGGTTGCCTGCAAAACAAGAACGGCCGTTCAGACAGCAATCTAACGCAGATCCCGTTCATCGATTCGGCCGATACCACGCATTACAGGCCCGCTATACCCGCTGTAGTCTCAACTTCCACAACCTCGGAGGATAGATTTGATGCGTGCCTTCGAATCAGTTCGAAATGAACTGGAAATAAATCATAGTTGACCTCTTGTACCCCGTCAATATCGACGGCACCGACAGGGCGCTCCGACGACTCATACAACGGCATAGATGTGTCCGTAGACGTTGCCGCAGATTATGACTGATGGGTCACGGTCGGTTCTCCAACGACTTCAGAGGCTGTGGAGATCGATATCGACCATTGGAAACACGATTACCTTGCTCCATATGGCAGTTGACGCGGGATGGGCGAGATTCTTGTTTGAGTATTTGGGTTGGCGGTTGTAGCTCGATACTTGGACAACTCTGAGGGGATGGTTTGCGTGGGGTACTCTCATATCGATGTCGGCGAGTTAGGTGATGGCGCTACCAAGGTACCCAAGGAGCCCAACAGTATATCGCGGTAACTCTCATTACGAGTGTGAGGGGTACACCGCCGCGTTCATACCCCTTCGACGGAGAATAGGGTGGCGTCTCTGAGAACAGCCTGCACGCGGCGGTGCCAAGCGTCAGCGAAGGCCTCCCGTTGCTGGTCGCTTGCCGATCCGTCGAGAATCCTCTGGAGGTTCCCGATTGCGGGTCCACCGCTAGGAACGTCGCTGACGTGGTAGGCCACTTCGACGGTCTCGTCCGTGTCGGTTCGCCGGAACCGGAACGTCGGGTCCGCCGTGTCCGGGTCGAACCCGTCGAAGCACAGGAGGTCGCGGCGGCCGCCATAGCCGCCGGCGAGCCCGCTGAATCCGTCATCGCCGGTCGCGCCAGTCACGTACGAGATGATACGGCTCATCACGCCGTACGCAGCATCCTCCTGCGGGCCGGCCGTCTGGACCTCGATTTCGCTCCGGACTGGATAGTCGTCGGGATACAGGGCGTCGAGCCCGAGCTGGACGATCCGGTAGGCGCCCGAGGCAGTCGGACAGGAGTGTCCTGCCTCTTTCACCGCGTCTCTATAAGCGATGACGAACGGCTCGCCCGGTTCGAGGACGTCGAGGGCCTCCGCGACGGGGTCGCGGATTTCGATCGGCTCGACGTCGTAGTCGACCTGCCAATTGGTTCTCGTCTGGGTCGTGTCAGTCGCAGTCGAATTCGATGTCATGAGTTGTGGTTGTGATCGTGTCTCGTGGTCAGTAGCGGAGCAGTCGCATCCCGTTGAGGATGACGAGGAGGACGCTGGCCTCGTGGACCAGCATTCCCGACGCGAGGGTGACGTAGCTGGTGAGCACGCCCGCGAGGAGGACGGTCACGGTCAGCACCGCGATCCCGACGTTCTCGAGGACGTTCCAGCGCGTCGCCTTGCTGAGTTTGACCGCGTACGGGATGCGTTCGAGGTCGTCGGCCATCAACGCCATGTCAGCCGTTTCGATAGCGGTGTCCGTTCCCGCAGCACCCATCGCGATGCCGACATCGGCAGTGGCCAGCGATGGCGCGTCGTTGATGCCGTCGCCGACCATCGCGACGACGTGGCCGTCGGCCTGGTAGCCCTCGATGACGGACTGCTTGTCCTCGGGGAGGAGTTCGGCACGGTACTCGTCGATACCGACCTCCTCGGCAACGGCAGCGGCCGTCCGATCGTTGTCGCCGGTGAGCATCACCGTCTCGATGCCAGCGTCTTGGAGCGCCGCGACGACCCCAGGAGCGGCCTCCCGGAGCTCGTCCCGCATCGCAATCGCGCCGATGATGTCCCCGTCCCGAACGACGTGGACGACTGTCTCGCCGCGCCCCTCACGCTCGCGGACGTAGTCGGCGACCCGATCGGGGACATCGACGTCGCGGTCGTCCAGCAGCGCGCGGTTGCCGACGACGACTTCCTGGCCATCGGCATGGGCGATGACGCCCTTGCCGGCGACCACGTCGAAGTCGTCGGGATCGGGGACCGACCTGCGCCCCACGTCCGTATCGTCCGCTTGGGCGACCGTCGCTCCACCGTCCGTCGCAGCCGTCTGGCGTTCGCGGGCCATGTCGACGATGGCGTCCGCGAGGTGGTGTTCGCTCTTCTTCTCGGCGGTCGCTGCGAGCGAGAGGACGTCGGCGGCGGCGACGCCGAACCCCTCGATGTCGGAGACGGTGGTCTCGCCCTTCGTGAGCGTCCCCGTCTTGTCGAAGGCGACGAGATCGATCTTGCCGGCGCGTTCGAGGTGTTCGCCGCCCTTCATCAGCACGCCCGACCGGGCGGCGTTACCGATGGCCGAGACGATGCTGACCGGTGGCCCGATGACCAGCGCGCCCGGACAGCCGATGACCAGCAGCGTCAGCGACAGGATCGCGTTCTGCGTGACCGCGTACGCGCCGATAGCCAGGGCAATGACGGCCGGCGTGTAGTACTTCGCGAACCGGTCGATGAGACTCTCCGTGGGCGACTGAGCCTCCTGGGCCTCCTCGACGCGACGGATGATCCGTTCGAGAGTCGTATCCGATCCCGCTCCCGTCGTCCGGATTTCTAGCGCGCCCTCCTGGTTGACCGTCCCGGCGTACACCTCGTCGCTGTCGGCCTTGTGGACGGGCGCGCTCTCGCCGGTGACCGGCGCCTGGTTGACTGCGCTCTCGCCGTCGACGACGGTTCCGTCGACCGGGATCTTCCCGCCCGGCTTTACGACGACGACTTCGCCCTCTTCGACATCGCGGGCGGAGACCTCTTGGAGTGTCCCGTCGCGACGGACGGTCGCCGTGTCGGGCGTCATCTCCAGTAGCTCCTGAAGTGCCGTCCGGGTCTTCCGCATCGTCCGGCCTTCGAGGTAGCTGCCAAGGCTGAACAGGAAGACGACGGCGGCGGCTTCCCAGTACTCCCCGATGACGATAGCACCGATGGCGGCCAGCGTCACCAGCGTCTTGATGCCGAGCGTCCGGTTGGTGACCTCGTGGTAAGCGGTCTTGGCGATGTCGTAGCCACCCACGACCGTCGCGAGGACGAGGATGGCGGCGCTTGCCATCTCGAAACTCGTGAGGTAGCCGAGACTCCAGCCACCGCCGTACAGCAGGCCGCTCGTCGCCGTGACGATGGCCTTCCGGTGGTTCCGGTAGTACTGCGTGATCGATTGTTTGTTCATAGTGTTAGGCGGGCTGGGGAGTGTACCCCTGGTTTTCGATGGTCTCTGCGAAGGCGTCGGGGTCAGTGACGCTGTCGTCGTACTCGATCTCGACGCGGCCGGTCGCGTAGTGGACTTCGACGTGCTGGACGCCGTCGACGTTCGACAGGGCGCGTTCGACGGTACTCGCGCAGGTCGGGCAGTCGAAGTCGAGGACGCGGAATTGGGTTGTGTCGCTCATTACAGTTTGAGATAGTGCCCGTACCTCAATAAGTATTTTTTAGATGATATGTTTGAATTCGGATACGGGTCGTTGGAACAGTCAAACGGGTCGTCTAGGGCTTTCGCTATCGCGGGTCCATCCTGTACTGGATACCTCGACAGACACCTACCCGACTCCTGCCCCGCTACCTTTTCCCGCGTGCTCGCGCTCAGTTCTCGTATGAGTGATTCCGATACCGACCACCGTCTCGACGACATCGCGGTGCGAGACACTCGGATTTCGGACGCCATCGACGAGCCGATGCGGGCGATGGTCCTCGACATTCTGTCCGAGGAAGCCCTAACTGCGACCGAGGTCCACGAACGCCTCGACGATCGCGGCATCGACCGGACGGAGAACACGGTCCGCCATCACATCAACGAGCTCCGGGATGCGGGCCTCGTCGACGTCGTTCGCTTCGAGGAGGGGCGTGGTGGGACGACGAAGTACTACCACGCGAACACGATCGTCCTCTCGTACTCACTACCAGATTCGGCCGACGCCGCCGTCGAGGAGATGATCGACGCTGCCCAGCCCCAGATCACGGACGCGCTCACTACGCTCACCGACGAGTACGACGACGCTATTGAGGAGATCGTCGAGGATATGCAGCCCTGCGAGCACTGCCAGACCCAGAAGTACGAGACGTACGTTCTTCTGACCGTCCTGCGACGTGCGTTCGTTCGCGCCCACAGAAATTCCTGAGGGGGAACCACCCCTACGCTGGCAGGGTCTTAGAAGGAGAACCGATCACGCGCGGATTGCATCGCGAGGCGAGTCAGGAGTCGCGCAGGGCCACGCTTTGGGAGGTCCCGTACAGTCTCGATGCTGGTCGGCGGTTCACTACCACCAATGTCTAACTCCCAGCCTGTCTCGTCCATGAAGCGTTCGACAGCCTGATTTACTCGCTGTCGCACGTCGTCCGAGTCCATTGTCTCGGGCACACCATTCCGGAGGACGACGTCGCCGTCAACGATCACTGTCTCGACGTCGGCCGGCACCGCGTTGTTCACGACCTGTGCAGGAATATTGGTCCGTGGCGTGAACTTCGGTTTGTCGACGTCGAGGAGGATAATATCCGCGCGCTTTCCCGCTTCAATACTGCCGTTGCCCACAACACACCTTCGAAATCGGTGATCCAGGGCTGCGACAACATTGGATTCTAAGCAGAAAACCACATAGAATACTCGCCCCTATCTACGAATGGATATGACTCAGACAATCACCGTCGAAGGAATGACCTGTGAACATTGCGAGCAGACCGTCGAAGAGGCACTCGAAGAAGTTGAGGGGGTTACGTCTGCTACTGCGGATCGTGACTCAGAATCCGCGACGGTCGAGGGGTCCGCTGAACGGGATGAGCTTGTGACTGTGGTCGAAGACGCTGGATACGATGCCTCTGCGTAACAAATCCCGATTCTCGTCGAATCGGATTCGGAGAGGGATTGATACGACTGCCAATCCCAGGTGTAGATACTATGACTGATACACTTCCGTTCGATGCCGTCCGCGAGCTCGACGTCGACGGGACGACGTACAAGATGGCCGATCTTCGAGCACTCGAAGAGCAGGGGCTCTGTGACCTCGACACGCTCCCTGTGAGCATCCGTATTCTGCTTGAGTCGGTGCTCCGGAACGCCGACGGCGAAACTGTTACTGCAGCGGATGTCAAGAATGCTGCTGGCTGGAAGCCAGACGTACCGGACGCAGAGGTTCCGTTCTCTCCATCACGAGTCGTCCTACAGGATCTCACTGGCGTGCCCGCAGTTGTCGACCTGGCGGCCCTTCGATCCGAAGTCGACCGCAAAGATCGGGACCCGACCCTGGTCGAACCAGAGATCCCTATTGATCTCGTAATCGACCACAGCGTCCAAGTCGACTACTTCGACTCCGAGGACGCCTACGAGAAGAACGTCGAACTGGAGTACGAGCGCAACGCCGAACGGTATCGCGCGATCAAGTGGGCGCAGAACGCCTTCGAGAACTTCAACGTCGTCCCGCCGGGGACCGGCATCGTCCACCAGGTGAATCTCGAGCATCTGGGCCGGGTCGTCCACGCCCGCGAGCGAGACGGTGAGAAATGGCTCCTGCCGGACACACTCGTCGGCACGGACAGCCACACCCCAATGATCGGTGGCATCGGTGTGGTCGGCTGGGGCGTCGGCGGCATTGAAGCGGAAGCGGCAATGCTCGGTCAGCCGGTCACGATGAAACTTCCCGAGGTCGTCGGCGTCCGCCTCGAAGGCGAATTACCCGAGGGCGCGACGGCGACGGATCTCGTGCTCCACATCACCGAACGGCTCCGCGAGGTCGGCGTCGTCGACCGGTTCGTCGAATTCTTCGGTCCTGGTGTGGAGAATCTCACAGTCCCCGACCGGGCCACGATCGCCAATATGGCGCCCGAACAGGGCTCGACGATCAGTATGTTCCCGGTCGACGAGCAGACGCTCGAGTATCTCGAACTCACCGGGCGTGACCCCGCCCACATCGACCTTGTTCGCGAGTACCTCGAAGCGCAAGGGCTATTCGGAGAACAGGAACCGGAATACACCGAGGTGGTCGAGTTCGATCTTTCGACTGTTGAGCCGAGTCTCGCCGGACATAAGCGGCCACAGGACCGGATTCCGATGGGGGACGTGAAACAGAGCTTCCGGGGACTTCTCCACGGGGAGTTCGAAGACGACCTCGATGATGTCGACGAAGACGCCCTACAGCGGTGGCTCGGCGAAGGTGATGCAGCTGGTGCGGAGACCGACGGCGGTGTTCAGGTCGAACCCGAATCGGAACTGCACCCGTTAACCAAACGCGTTGAGGTCGACCTCGACGGTGAGACAGTGGAAATTGGACACGGAGACGTCCTCGTCAGCGCCATCACGAGCTGTACGAACACTTCGAACCCGTCGGTGATGATCGCTGCTGGTCTGCTTGCCCAGAACGCCGTCGAGAAAGGTTTAGATGTCCCGCCGTACGTCAAGACGAGTCTCGCACCCGGCAGTCGCGTCGTCACGCAGTACCTCGAGGAATCGGGCCTGCTTCCGTATCTCGAAGAGCTCGGGTACGCGGTCGTCGGCTACGGCTGTACCACTTGTATCGGGAACGCCGGACCACTTCCCGATCCCATCGAGCAAGCGATCGACGACCACGACCTCTGGACGACGAGCGTCCTCTCCGGAAATCGGAACTTCGAGGCGCGTATTCACCCGAAGATCCGCGCGAACTACCTCGCGAGCCCGCCGCTCGTCGTCGCCTACGGCCTCGCAGGGCGGATGGACGTCGACCTCGAGAACGAGCCGCTAGGCACCGACGAGGAGGGGGGATCGGTGTATCTGGCGGACATCTGGCCCGACGCAGCGGACGTGCAGGCAGCAATCCACGAGAACGTCTCTCCTGAGATGTTCGAGGAGAAGTATGCCTCTGTGTTCGAGGGTGACGAGCGGTGGGCTGCTCTCGACGCGCCCACAGGTGACGTCTACGAGTGGGACGACAACTCGACATACATCCGAGAGCCGCCGTTCTTCCAGGACTTCCCCCTCGAAAAACCCGGCGTCGCCGATATTGAGGATGCACGCTGCCTGCTGACACTCGGCGATACCGTTACGACCGACCACATCAGCCCTGCTGGCCCCTTCGGATCTGACCTCCCTGCCGGCCAGTGGCTGCTCGATAACGGCGTTGAGCCGCACGAGTTCAACACCTACGGCGCGCGCCGGGGCAACCACGAGGTGATGATGCGGGGAACGTTCGCCAATGTCCGCATCGAGAACGAGATGCTCGACGATGTCGAGGGTGGCTATACGATCCACCACCCAACCGACGAGCAGACGACCGTGTTCGAAGCCAGCCAGCGCTACCGCGAGGAGGGAGTCCCGCTCGTCGTGATGGCAGGCGAAGAGTTCGGTACCGGCTCCAGCCGGGACTGGGCGGCGAAAGGAACGGACCTACTCGGTGTTCGCGCAACCATCGCCGAGAGTTACGAGCGCATCTACCGCGACAACCTCGTCGGCATGGGTGTGCTCCCCCTGCAGTTCGATGATGGCGACTCGTGGGAATCTCTCGGTCTGGATGGGTCTGAGATCTTCACGATCCACGGCCTCGATGACGGGCTCGATGTGATGGACGAACTGACCGTTATCGCCGAGCGCGCGGACGGGTCGACTGTCGAGTTCCCGGTCACAGCACAGGTCGGCACGCCGGCCGCCGTGACCTATATCGAACACGGCGGCATCCTCCACTACGTCCTTAGACGGCTCCTCATGCGATAATCTCTCTCAACTGACTCTATTTCTGGAAGCACAAGCAACACGAAAAACTTTGAGTCCAAATTAGCGTTTCAATCGTGCGTAGACTCTGTTCGGATGATGCCCGCTACGTTATCCATCTGAGCTGAAACGTGTGCGCTCTCACCAGCAACATGCGTAATTAAATCGTCCAGAGTGATCATCCCGATAACGCTCCCGTCTTCAACAACCGGGACGTGTCGAGCACCCGCTTCGTTCATTTGTCTCAGGACTTTTGGAATCTCAGCATCTGCTGGCACAGTAAGTGGGTCACGCGTCATCACGTCAGCAGCTCGTACGTCGTCTCCACTCGTCTCGGCTGTGAGCACACTTAACTCGCTTTCCTCGGTGAGCAGGTTAGCAATCAGGTCTCGATCGGTGATGATACCAGAGATCTGATCGGATTCTTCGACGACCACGTACCTGGCACACCGCGATTGGGAGATCATCGTGTGAGCGATCTCGGCAACCGTGGCGTCAGGCGTGACACGGGCGACCGACTCATCAGCAATACGACCAATATCCATCCGGAGGTCAGTTGGTCTGGTACCCATGCTAATCAGTACGACTCATAACAGGAAATAGCTTAGCATCAGCTGGTCGTCATAGAAATCCTCCACTCTTCAACCGTGAGAGACGACAATCTCCAAACTTTGTGAAGTTACAAAAAGTGTTACCAGCTACGCCACTATCCAAGAGCGCTGGCTTTTATAATCTAGTCTCAATAAGTAAAGAGAAATGTACGATACGGTTTTGCTCTCGACTGACGGGACAGTTGCTTCTGAGGAAGCTGAATCCCATGCTATCGCGCTAGCAGAGGCCCATAATGCCGATCTTCATGTTCTGTATGTAGTCGATGAGGACGTCGTAACAGCATACAGCGGTGACGAGTACGTTGATGAAGCCGAAGGCCCAGAACATGGCCTCGAAGAACTTGGAACGGAAACAATCGCAGACATCCAATATAAAGCGAAGGAGGTCGGTGTCAATGTTGTCAAAGCAATTGAGCACGGCCGACCGGCTGAGACGATTGTACGGTATGCTGATGCCGAAGATATGGATCTACTTGTACTTGGAACGAAACACCGGCCGGAAGAATACCGGGCCTTGCTCGGAAGCGTGACCGACCGCGTCCTTCGATTGACGACCCGCCCAGCGACCGTCGTGAAGACGGAAGTCGACGAATAGGGGAAGAACAGTCAGTAACGGCCGCCGTCAGGCGTGAGTCGGGCGCGCCGGCGTTCGAACTCCTCGTCGTCGATTTCGCCGCGAGCGTACCGTTCCTGGAGGACAGCGAGTGCGCTATCCTCGGTGGGGCCGTCCGATGGCGACCGCGTTGTCAGCCAGTAGACGATGTAGACGGGAAGGGCGATCAGAAGTGCCATCCACAGCAAACCGATCAACATCATCCCCCAGCTCCATATTCCCCACCCGGCCATGTGACCATCATTCCACATCCCGTCATGCCAGTCCCACATCACTGTATCTGGAACAGCAGCGTGCGTCAGAGTCATTCCAATGATGACGGCTAGCGTCAGTGCTCCGATGACGATGAGTCCCAGAGAACGAATCCCGCGTGCTTGAATTGGATTTTGCATTATTGTACTCCTGAAGAGAGTTCGGCGTGGTTAGCCGAGGATGTATTCGAGGGCGGGGTAGCGCTCAACGAGCGTCTCGCCACCGACGTCGTAGTTCTCGATGTACTGGTCGAGGCCCAGGATGCGGCCCGCGGCGAACGCGGCGACCGCGAGGAACACGAGCATGTACGCGAAGTCCCCGTTGATGAACCCGTGGCTCATGTCCCAGTTCCCGAAGTAGAACATGAGCATCATGAGCGCGCCGAAGAACGCCGCGAGGCGGACGAACGCGCCGACGAGCAGGCCGAGGCCGATGAACAGCTCGCCCCACGGGACGGCCACGTTCGCGAACTCGACGAACCACGGCGTACTCCCCATCCACGCGAACATCCCCGCGAGCGGGTTGCCGTTCGTCGCCGCGACGTTCGTGAGGTAACCGCCCGCGGCGAACTCGCCGGTGATCTTCGTGAACCCGGAGTACGCGAACGCGTAGCCCATCATGAGACGGAGCGCGAGCACGAACCACGCACTGAGACTGTGAACTTTCCCGCCGACGGTCAGACCGCCGACTCTGCTCTCGAGCTGATTCATGCCGGAGTCGAGTGTGGACATAGTTATTGCACCTTCAACTATCAGTACGGAGGCAGAGACGATATAACGGCGAGCCGGCGTTCTGGGTCAGAAAATCGGCGGGCTATATTACGCTCCTGTCGCGAGTAGAGACGTGTGACTGAGGAGGCCGACCCGTCGGAAATCTTCGCGACACTCGACGACGAGTACGCCCGCGACATCCTCGTGGCGACGAAGACCGACCGCCTGTCTGCGAAGGAGCTCAGCGAGGAATGTGACATGTCACGCCCGACCGTCTCGCGCCGTGTCACCCGCCTCGTCGAGCAGGGCCTCCTCGAGGAGTATACGCACGTCGACCCCGGGGGACGGCACTACAGCGAGTATGAGGCGCGCCTCGAACGCATCGAAATCCTCCTGCAGGCGGAGGGCTTCGACGTCAACATCGACATCCAGCCTGACCCCGCCGACCGGATTACGACCATCTTCGAGGAAATGCGGGGAGACTGAATCATGGACCACACGCTATTCGTCATCGGCAAACTGTTCACGACCGCGTTAGCACTGGTCATCGCATATCAGGCCTATCGCGGGTACCAACGACATCACACGCAGTTACTCCTGTACGTCGCCGCCGGCTTCGCATTGGTCGGGCTTGGCGGCCTCCTTGAAGGCGTCCTCTTCGAACTCCTCCAGGTGTCGATCTTCGAAGCAGGATTCGTCGCAGCACTCGTCACCGCAGCCGGGATGCTGTCTATCCTCTACGCCCTGTATGCCCCGAATCCATAAGGATTCAGGACGCCCATTCGACAAGCGGCCTCTGCGCGTCGTGCCCGGTTCGAAGCCGCTACTGTTCGGACTCCCCTCGTTCTCGATAGTGTAGCGTCGCAGTGGGAGTTATATCCATATCGGTCGTACCATATCGTATGATTCGAACACTCGTCGGTGTCCTCGGCGCTATCTCAGCGCTGTTCCCGGACGAAATCGTCGAGCTCTTCGAGAAACTCGCCATTTCGAATCCAGACGAGGGAACAGTGAGAGGGTGGATACGTCCAGCAGTCCGGTCGGAGGGTGTTCTGATAGCTGCGCTTTCACTCTTTAACGGGCGAGCATACGCATTGCTGATGAATCTTACCGGCGTGTTCGGTGCGATAGTCCTCTTATTTCCCGACCTGTATCAGAGATTTGCCACCGCGTTCCTGTACGAGCGTCCAGAGTCGATAGAATGGAACGAGCGATTCCGCTTGGGCATTCGGGCTATCGGCGCACTCTATGTCTTTTTAGCGGCGAAGACGTACAGAGAGCGTCACAACGATACTTGAGCCACCTCGCTATTGACACCTGGCGCATCCGATGTCTAGTTCGTTACGGCCGCAGGTATCACTTTGAATCTAAAGTTTGAGCCCCACGATATCAGTATGATCGAAGGGGAAATCCGCTAAAGAGAGGAGGCCGTGTGTATCCCTGTATGACGACGACGATCATCGTGGAAGGCATGACGTGCGGTCACTGTGAGCAGACGGTCGAAGAGGCCCTCGAAGAGGTATCCGGCGTGACTGACGTGACCGTCGACAGGGAGAGCGAACAGGCGAGCGTCGATGGTGAGGCAAATGTCACAGCTCTCGTGGAGGCCGTCGAAGACGCCGGGTACACCGCTTACGCCTGAGAATCGCGCGGACCACTCCGAGACAACGGCCAACCGTTGTCTTTGAAGCTTCGCTACGCTGGTCCTGCTGTACAGTTTCAGTGGGGAAGATTCAGGGGGCCAGCGGATCCACCTCTACAGAGAATATGGGCTATGGACGACCACAAAGATACAAATGAGAATCCCCCTGGAGGGGAACACCAGCAGGACGACAGCAGTCACCAGCACGAACACGGCGAGCAGGATGAATCGGACGCCGAGTCGGACGAGCAGCGGGTAGAACAGGAGCTACTGGAAGAAGAGGCACACCCTGCTGCGGAGAGTGAGACGGTGCTCGACGAGCAGCACGAGCACGCTGGACACGAGGGCGAAGGACACGACCACGGTTCCCATGAGGGCCACGGTGAGGGGCATGGCGGGATGCACGAGGGCCACGAGCAGATGTTCCGCCGGCGCTTCTTCGTCTCGACGCTCCTGTCGATCCCAGTCCTGCTATACAGCGAAATGCTGCAGGAGTGGCTCGGGTTCTCCGTCCCCGCGTTCCCGGGCAGCGAGTGGATCAACCCCGTCTTCGCGGTCATCGTCTTCGCGTACGGTGGGATGCCGTTCCTCCAGATGGCGGTGCCGGAGCTGAAAGACCGGTCGCCGGGGATGATGACGTTGATCTCGATGGCGATCACCGTCGCGTTCGTCTACAGTCTCGCGAGCGTGGTCTTCCCGACGCAGTCTGCGTTTTTCTGGGAACTCGTCACGCTGATCGACATCATGCTGCTGGGCCACTGGATCGAGATGCGGTCGGTCCGGCGGGCCTCCAGCGCGGTCGACGAACTGGCGAAACTGATGCCAGACACCGCCGAGCGTATTACCGACGACGGAGAAACCGAGGAGGTTCCCGTCAGGGAGCTCTCGGAAGGCGATCTCGTGCTCGTCCGGCCGGGCGCAAGTGTCCCTGCTGACGGCACCGTCGAGGAAGGTGATTCGGACGTCAACGAGTCGATGATCACTGGCGAGTCCAAGCCCGTCTCGAAGGAGCCTGGCGACGAGGTCATCGGCGGCACCATCAACGGCGATGGTAGTCTCCGCGTCCGTGTTGGCGCGACGGGCGAGGAGACGACGCTGGCGGGCATCATGCGTCTCGTCGAGGAAGCCCAGCAGAGCAAGTCCAAGACGCAGGTACTGGCCGACCGGGCGGCAGGCTGGCTGTTCTACGTCGCGCTCGGGGCGGCAGTCGTGACGGCGATTGCGTGGACCGTCGCGGTCTCGTTCGACGCGACCGTCATCGAGCGAGTCGTGACGGTGCTCGTCATCGCCTGCCCGCACGCCCTCGGGCTCGCCATTCCGCTGGTCGTCGCGATCAACACGTCGCTCGCCGCTCGCAACGGGATGCTCGTTCGCGACCGCATCGCGATGGAAGACGCACGGAATCTGGACGCGATCATCTTCGACAAGACAGGGACGCTTACCGAGGGCGAACACGGCGTCGTGGATATGGCGACCGTCAACGGCGTCGACGAGGACGACGCGCTCGGGCTGGCGGCAGCCGTCGAGAGTGACTCCGAACACATGATCGCGCGAGCGATTCGCGAGGCCGCCGACGAGCGAGACCTAACTACTCCCGACGCGACCGCCTTCGAGGCGATCAAAGGGCGAGGGGTTCGCGCAAACGTCGATGGAAACGAGGTGTACGTCGGTGGGCCGAACCTGTTGACCCAGCTCGATAGCGAGATCCCCGCCCATCTCCAGCGCTTCGCTGACGAGGCGGGACAGAACGCTCAAACGGTGGTGTATCTCGTTCGTGACAGTGAGTTGATCGCCGCGTTCGCGATGGCCGACGTAATCCGTGAAGAGAGTTTCCGCGTCGTCGACGCCCTCCACGATCTGGGAATCGAAGTGGCGATGCTGACTGGCGACTCCCAGGACGTCGCCAACGCTGTCGCTGACGAACTGGGCATCGACACGGTGTTCGCCGAGGTCCTCCCCGAAGACAAAGACGAGAAAGTCCAGGAACTCCAAGACCAGGGGAAGCTCGTGGGGATGGTTGGTGACGGTGTAAACGATGCGCCGGCGCTGACGCGAGCCGACGTCGGGATCGCCATCGGGAGCGGCACCGACGTCGCCGTCCAGTCGGCGGATGTCATTCTCGTGCAGAACAACCCGATGGATGTAGTGCGACTCGTGAAACTCAGTAAGGCGAGCTACCGGAAGATGCAGGAGAACATCGTCTGGGCCGCCGGCTACAACGTGTTCGCGATTCCGCTCGCAGCAGGCGTGTTGGCACCGATCGGGATTCTGCTGTCTCCCGCTGTGGGTGCGCTTCTGATGTCGTTGAGTACAGTAATCGTCGCCATCAACGCGCAACTGCTCCGCCGGGTGGATCTATCCATCCCCGAGCTTCCAGGAGTGACACCATCCACTAGCACCCAAACTGCAGACTGAAACTCTGCCTGATCGCTTTAGGAGGGGTTTTTCGATTGCATACGGTTGGTATTCGGAATCAGAAAATCGGTGCAGTTTGGATAGATGGCACTCTGTAAACCGATTTAACGGGCTATAGATGCCAGTTTTCCCACTCACGCCGCGCCTCTTCTTGAGAAGCTGGTTGTCCTCACACGAGTTATCTCAGCATAGTTGATTCCAGAATCTCCCGACCAGTTTCTCACCCTCAACGTCGAGCAGGATGATTGAGTCATCATCAATGAAGGTGTTAGCTATGAGTGAACGAAGCGTAGCTGCGAGACTTACAGAGTACTTGTTTGTGCTGACCGATTCAACAGCAGCGGTTCCTGCGCAAAGAGGATGGGATCGCGCCGCTTGTGTGACTGGCTGATGGGATAGCTCACATGACTTCTCAGGAGCACCGATTGACCGACGCCTACCTTGTCGGGTTGACACTCACAGAGGCACTCAAAGCCGATCAGTCCCTCTGCACGGCTCTTCGAACTCTGGAGGGGCCGTTCGATTCGCTCAATGACGGCTACCCAGAGTGGCATCCAGCACCGCACTCGTTCGAGGGGATGGTACGCTTGTTACTCTACCGCGAACTCACTGGCGAAAGCTACCGTTCGCTCGCCCAGTATCCCGAACTCGCAGTTGTCTTCGACTTGGAGAAAATCCCCGACGAATCGGTGCTCTCGCGGACCTGGCGTAACCGGTTCGACGAGGCGACCCGGGAGTTCGTCACCACAGCCGCCCACTACGTCATCAAGGAAGTCCACGATCGCGACATCTCAGCGCCGGAGGTGCGGCCTAAGGCAGAGATCGTCGACGATGAGCAAGAAGCCGCAGATCCAGTAGAAGACAAATCCTTCTCACAGGAGGAGATCATCCAGACAACGCGCCTCGCGCGTGATCACGCCTTCGGTCACTTCGACTCTGGTCGGGCGTCGAACGCCTCGTACGAGGACACACAATTCTTGGCTCTGTTGAATCGCCATAAGGCGGTGGATTTCACTGTTTGACGGCACGTTTGATGTTGTAGACGAGACACATCAGTGCGATCTCGCGAAACTCTCGATACCACTCACGCGCTCGCACGGCGAAGCCGAGCGAGCGCTTCACGGCCGAATTCACTGTTTCGGTCATCGAGCGCTGTGCGTAGAGTTCCTCGTCGATTCGGGCGTTATGCGCATGATCGTGCGGTG
>NZ_JAAAJC010000018.1:11451-24703 GCF_009900715.1 Halococcus salsus | reverse complement strand
TCTCCACAGAACTCACATCTCAGAAGCAGCTAACCGACGAGCTTTGTGAGGTACTGATTCTTACTGCCGATACGCGTCGCCAATGCGCCCGAGACAAACATGGCGGCTGCCATCACAAGGAGATAACTCGTGAAAAGCAGTTCAACCATAAAGTGTGAAGCACCCATCGAACTAGCAATCGTCGGAAGGACGGGATCAACGACACCGATTCCGAGAAATGCCATGAACGTTGCAAGTGCCGTTGCAAGAACCGCCGGCGGATATTGCTGAAATTTGCTAAGCGGGTTCACTAACTGACTGGTTAGTTGTAGCGCCCTGATAACCTTCCGGTCGTTAACACTGAGTACATCGATGGAGCGCTCATCGGTTTTTGGGTCGGCTAGTCACTATCTCCTTTCGGTGGGTTTCAAGGGCGGCAATCCAATCAGAATTCCTATCAAGTCAGATCAAGCATTGAGCTGACAACTACTTGGCGGGATCAACTAATTGAACCGGGTGCTGGCTCGACCGCTCTAGCAACGACTCCAA
This sequence comes from Halococcus salsus, assembly GCF_009900715.1. Lineage (NCBI taxonomy): Archaea > Methanobacteriati > Methanobacteriota > Halobacteria > Halobacteriales > Halococcaceae > Halococcus > Halococcus salsus. The sequence continues at coordinate 24,175 of NZ_JAAAJC010000018.1, read as the reverse complement.
CTGTTCAAGACAGGACGTTCCACTCGCTACGACAGTTCGGTTGCGTGCATCCTCGGCTTGGAACTGCGCTTCGAGTTCACTGCCGACATCCATGCTCAATTCGTAGTATTCGCGCTTGTAGCCAAAGGAGCCAGCCATCCCACAACACTCCGTTTCCGAGGTCAAGACGTCATACCCGAGTTCTGAGAGAACAGCTACGGTATGGGCTTCGAGTCCGAGCGTTCGCTGCTGGCAGTGGCTGTGGTAGGCCACTTCTTCGCCGTCACCTCCTCGCAGCTCTCGACCACTCGCCCCGTTTTCGAGCAGTCCGTAAACGTATTCCATGATTTCGTAGCTGTTGTTATCAAGACGTTCTGCGGATTCGTCGGCGAGAAACTTCTCGTACTCACTTGTGAACATAGCGAGGTCGGAGGGCTCAATGACCACTATGTCTTGTCCAGCGTCGATGTGTCCTGCGAGGTCCGCGTAGACTTCATGAGCGTGGCGTTCGGCGGTCTCAATCATCCCCTGCGAGAGCGGGGCACGCCCGCTGGACGCTACCTCGGGGATTTGCACTGAGACGCCGAGCGCTTCCAAAGCGCGAACCGCAGCCTTTCCACGCTCAACCTGTACGTAGTCGGTGTAGGTATCAGGATAGAGCACAGCCTCTCGCTTTGCATCTGCCGGAGAAACGCGCGAGCCACCCCGCGTCTTGAACCACTTCCTGAGCGTTTCGTGGCGGAATTTTGGGAGGTCGCGGCGGCGATCGATTCCCATGAATTGCTCCATGAGCATCCGCACGGGTTTGGTCCCTGCCAGCCAGTTCGATATCGGCGCAGTGGCGCTACCCAGTTTGGCGAGGGTTGCGTAATTACCGAAGAGGCGTTTTTGGAGGTCCATCCCGCCGGGTTCCTCATCGGGTGTCAGCCCCTCTACCAGGAAGTCGAACTCTGTTGCATCCTCATGGTTGATTCGGTCCCTGACGACCGTGTTTATCCACGGGATGTCGATTTTCACGGGGCATGCATTCACGCAGCGCGAACAGCCCGTACAGAGGTCGTTGAACTCGGCGGCACTTTCCTGTCCGTGAACGCCGGCCTCCCAGCCGGTGGCGATACCGCCGGAGTACGTCTCGCCGCCGAAGGCATGACCGCCGACGTGCTGGAAGTTCGCACACGAATTTGCACATGCCGAGCACCGGATGCAGTACAAGGTTTCCCGGAGTTGATCGTCCTCACGCATCTCCATGCGGCCGTTATCGATGAGTACGAGGTGGAAATCACGGTCGTCACCGGGACCAAGTTCACCTTCCTCGCCGAAAGTCGGTGAATCGCTAGGCGGCGTGAAAAGTGATATATAGGAGGTGATATCCTGTCCGGTCCCCGATCGGCCAATGAGTTCGACGAACGGCTGGAGGTCCTCAATGGTTGGAACAAGTTTCTCTACACCTGCGACCGCAATATGGGTATCCGTTGCCTGCACGGACTTGCGGGCGTTGCCCTCGCTCGTGACTAGCGCGAGTGTGCCGGTGTCCGCTGTAATGAAGTTCGCGCCCGTCATTCCAACCTCGGCATCCCTGATCTTCTCACCGAGATACTCGCGGGCGAATTGTGTCAGCTCCTCGGCGGTTTCGAGAGGCTCTTCCGGGTCGAAGTATACATTGAATAGATCCGCAATTTCTTTGCGGGACTTGTGAATAGCCGGCGCGACGATGTGTGAGGGCGCTTCATCGGCGACCTGCAGAACGAACTCGGCAAGATCGGTCTCCCAGACGTCTGCACCGCTGGCTTCGAGAGACTCATTTACCTCAATTTCCTCACTGGTCATCGACTTCGACTTTACAACATTGCGGCCGCCGGCGACCTCGGTTATATACCGGTTTGCATCGGCGGTGTCGTCTGCAAGATAGACTGTACCGCCGTTGGTTTCGACCGCCTCAGTAACCTGGTCAAGGAGTTCGGGTAAGCGTTCGATAGCGTCCTCCTTGATTGCGCGCGCCTCGTCTTTGAGCCTGTCGTAGTCGTCGAGATGCGCGGTGGACTCGTAGCGCCCGTCATTGAATACCTGAGTGTTCTCATGAACGTTGTCGCCCTCTGTGTCGAGGAGGTGGCGGATGCGTTCGGCTTTCTGCTGGCGATTATCGACGCTCATCTACCTGTCCCCCAAGAGAACAACGGTGACGTCCATCGGGCCATGGGCTCCTTTTACGAGCGCGCCCATGTCTGCTGTAGCACTCGGTCCAGTCGCGATGATGGCTTGTCCAGTATCATTACGGATGTCCTCAGCGAGCCGATCAAATGTCGTGTCCATATCTGGGAGGACATCGCTGGCCGCGATGACGGCAACGTGTTTGTCGGCGTAGAGGCTAACCGGTTCCTTGCCCTCAGGGCCTCCCTGGATGACGACAGAGCCATAGTCGGCGATGCCATATCCGGCAGCGGTAACCCCGGTTTCCGCTTTTTCGAGTTCCTGCACTGTCGGGTCGGTCTCTACGGTATCCGGTAGGGAGACATTCTCGAACGGAAGCTGAGCGCCGACTGCGGGAGCGTTGAGAAGCGGGACAAGCGTCGACTCAAATTGGTCGGAAGTCGTCTGAGCGAGGTCAACCCCGAGTTCGTCAAGGGACGATTCGAAGGTCGCGAGTGGTCCGGCTGACATATAAGAGAAATTCATGAAACAGCCTAATGGATGTTTCCCTCTATGGATTTTCATAGCGGAATGTGTCATTATGTTATAACATTTTCCCCCACCGTCTGCGGTGGTATTTGCCGTATGTTATCAGACAAAAAGAAAATTACATGGGGCTGTTGTTCGACGACGAGACATAGTCGAAATTCATAACCATGCCTGATGTACTCACACTGGCGCTCGTCGGTGTCATTCCAATCGGTGTTGCGTTCGTATTGCTCGCTGGGCTCCGATGGTCAGCGGCCCGCGCGATGGGGGTTGGGTGGCTGCTCGCAAGCGGTATCGGACTCACGTACTGGAGTATGGGACCCAATTGGCTGATCGCATCGGCAATCTATGGTGCGCTTCAGTCCGTGGATATCATTCTCATCGTTTTCGGGGCTATCCTTCTGATGAACTATCTCGAAGGTAGCGGCGCCATTTCCACCATTAGATGGTACTTCGGACAAATCGAGGAAGATCGGCGCATACAGGTGTTGCTCATCGGTCTCGGATTTATGACTATCATTGAGGGTGCAGCAGGGTTTGGTACGCCGGGTGCACTCGCCGCACCACTACTCATCGGTCTCGGGTTCCCGCCGTTAGCCGCTGCTGTGTTTGGCCTCTACTTCAACGCCCCGAATCCCCCATTCGGTGCCGCCGGGACACCCGTTATCGGAGGTACTGGCGCTGTCATCGAACCGGCACTGTCTGGTTCGATGAATACCAGCGAATTCCTCTCCATGGTGTCAGGGTGGTCCGGCATCATCACCGGGTTCACGTACGTGTTTTGGGCCCTGCTTGGTGTGTTCTTTATGACCTACTGGTTCGGAAACGCTGACGGCGAACATAGTTTCACAAACGCTGTACGTAGTACCCTTCCTATCGCGCCATTCGCGCTCATCCTCGGTGCCATCACTGGCGGGACACAGATACTGATCGCATGGTTTGTTGGACCCGCACTTCCCGATATTGTCGCCGGGTTCGTGGTGCTCGCGGTCGGCCTTTTACTTGCGAACAATGACATCCTCATTCCTGAGGACGAATGGGACTTTCCCGACGAGTCGAGGTGGAACGACACCTGGCTTGGCGGCCTCGAACTTGATGAAGCCTCACAAGAGCAGCCGAAAAAGAATATGCCCGTGTTGCTGGCGTGGACGCCGTACTTGCTCGTTACGCTTGTACTGCTTGTCACACGGTGGCCAGACCTCACCATCAGTGGTGTCGGTGTTCTCGACTGGATCCAGAGTTTCACTGTCAGTTTGGACTCGATCCTCGGTACAGAGCTGGGATACACTCTCCAGTATCTCTACCTGCCGGGAACAATGCCCTTCATCCCCATCGCGATCCTCACTGGCTTCCTTCACAAGATGGATGTATCCCAAATGGGCGTGGCATGGCGGCGCTCGGTTAAGCAGGTAGTTCCTGCCGCACTTACGCTCATTGTCGCCGTCTCACTGACGCAAATAATGATCCAGTCGCAAACGAATACTCCAAATATCCTTGGCATGATGGAAGCACTCAGCCGTGCGCTCGCAATGGGTGCGGGGGGCCTGCTCCCCATCATTTCACCATGGATCGGCATCATTGGTTCGTTCATGACCGGGAGCAACACCACCTCGAACATCCTCTTCAGCGTACTCCAGTACAACGCCGCCGAGACGGTTGGTGTCTCCCGCACCATCGCTGTCAGCCTGCAGAACGTCGGCGGCGGCATCGGAAATATGGTCTCGGTGCTAAACATCGCTGCCATCTGTGGCGTCGTCGGGATTACCGGTCGTGAAGGCGATCTGTTACGGAAAGCCATCATCCCAATGGCGTTATTCGCGTTGTTCGCCGGCCTGTTCGGGATGCTGCTGACATATGTCTTGGTCCCTGGGCTATTCTGACCTTCAGACGGCGATTTCGGGAACGCTGAAACGTCGGCGGCGTAGTATAGGTACGACCCGACTTCCATATCTGAGAGACATCTGTTCATGCCCAAGACTACTAAAACGTCATTCGATTGTCTCTCTCAGCCATACATAGAGCAGTTAGACCAGCGTGAGGATTATGTAAGCCCGAGTAGTAATCTCTGGCTACTTGGGACCGTGAGAACGCAACTCTCCTTGATGATGCTGCCCACGCAATGACATCCAACTTTGCTCGAGGAAGCGCACAAACAATGGAGGATGCTGTTATGCTCGCTCAGTCCATCGCTGAATCGGGAGCTACTGCACATGCGTTCTCAGCCTACGAAACTCGCCGTAAGGACCGAGCAGATGCAATTGTTCGTCAATCGCGAATGCAGGGACGACTTACGCAAATCCAGAATCCAATCCTCGAACGAGTGTGGAATGCTGCATTCAGATACATACCCAGCTCGGTGTTACGAAAACAGACAGAGGGGATGTACGTAGTCGATTTCTGATTTACAGCAGCTCCTGAGCAGACGCTTGCTATCCGGGGAATTCACACGGTGAGGCCAGGTTTTCTTACCAAACACTCAGATGGGATCCGGTCTGTCGTTAGGTAAGAGTCTAGGTCTTGCGTTACTACCAATGATTATGGCTTCTGCGAAGCACGCACATGCCAGCCTAGACACAAACGACAAGTCGTAGAACCAACAATAATTGTTAAGGGAAATAAGGTCGGAATTCATACGGAAAGCAATATGCAAGATAGCCCTCTGTCGCATGTTTCACGACGAAGAATGCTGAAAGCGACAGTGGGCGCGAGTGCAACCATAGGTCTCTCTGGGTGCACTAGTCTCACTGGGAATGAAAACAATGGGACTCTACAATGGATTGCTGATGCGGACATCGCTGGTGCATCCGGTGAAGTATTACAGGGATTACATGATGCCGGCCTCCCCGAAGACATTCAGCTAGATATCACACCAGGCCCGGCTAGCACAGACCGACGCCAACAACAGTTGGCGCGTTGGATGGATTCCGGACTGAAGAAGCCGGATTTGATACTAGCCGATAGTGGATGGACAATACCCTTCATCGTCCGTAAACAGCTGCTCAACCTAGCGGGGGCCGACGAAATACCGGATTCACTCATCGCTCGTGTCGAAAACAAGTACTTCGGGGCCAGCGTTCAGACCGCTAAGCATCCGACAACCGATGACTTGTATGCGATTCCGCTTTATGCGAACCCATCCGTCCTTTATTACCGAAAAGACCTGGTCGAAAAAGCGGGCTACAATCCAAACGAGGAGAACTGGGCGACCGAATCGACCACCTGGAAGCGATTTTCGCATGCTATCCGAGACGTGCTGGATCAGAACCCAAGTATGGAGTATGGATACACGTTCCAAGCTAATGCGTATGAGGGATTATCATGCTGTGATTTCAACGAATTTCTCTCCTCGTGGGGTGGTGCATACTTCGGCGGCCGCGAAAACCTGTTCGGTCCAGTTGGTCGACGGCCAGTGACGATCGATAGCCAGCCAACGATCAATGCAATTAGGATGGTTCGAACGTTCATCAATGGGCGAAATGACCCCCACTCTCTCCCAGGATACGCTGGAAATATCTCACCGGCTGCCGTTCTTTCGTGGATAGAAGATACCTCCCTTGCACCGTTTAGCAATGGGAATGCTGTTGCGAATCGAAACTGGCCCTTTGCGATTCCAGTCAATCGGGAAGCACTCGGGGACCGATTAGGAGTGATGCCAATACCATACGCTGTACCGGAGAACGACTCTCGTTACAACGGAATCGGAGGTCCAACTGCAGCACTCGGTGGCTGGCATATCGGTATCAACCCCAACAGTGAGAACATCAATCAGGCTGCAAAAGTGCTCCAAGCAATGGCAACCCCCAAGTTTAGAATCACGTTGCTGGAGACAATTGGACAATTGCCACCGGATACCGAATTACTCCAGTCAAAACCGTTCCGCGAGAACCTGGGCCGCTATGCGGAGACGCTGCAAGTTGCTGGTGAAAAAGCCATCCCACGGCCAGTCACCACAATTTGGCCACAGGAATCGACGAAAATCGCCCTCCGCATAAACGGAACCTTTGCCGGTTCGACTGCGCCGGCTAGAGCTGTACAAACATTACAAACAGAGGTTGAATCGATCGAAAACTACAATTCGTGATCGTCCGTGGAGTGGCTAGTGCTCTCCCCTGAAAGGATGGCCGTAGTTTTGTCATACAATGGAGGGACTGGAAACCCATCGATCAGTGGGTCGTCCGTACGAACCATCCAATTCCACAACTCCGAACAGAGTTGGTTTAGTACGTCTGTATCGACATCAGAAGCGATATTTTGTATTTCTCCATCGGTCTCAAGGTCATAGCACTCTATTGGTGGGTGATAGGCGAGACGTGGGTCCTCTGGGGAGACAGTGATCGTATTCGGACGCCACGTCTGACTCGGATCCATGAAAAACGGAGCTTTAGAGAAGTTTGCTACTAGCTTGTATTTCTCAGTGCGAACCCAGCGACGTGGGTCAAAGTAGTCGTGATAGGTCAACTCACCAAATACGCTCTCTCGGTGGTCATACTCAGGGTCAGTGAAGACCGATGCGAATGATTCGCCCTCAAGAGAGTCCGGGATCGGCACCTCGAGGAGATCCAAGAGTGACGGTAGATAGTCTACATTCGAAATAGTCTGTGTGAACTCCCTTCTGCTTGGGATCGAGCCATCCAACCATTGAACTATGAATGCAGTTTCGATGCCAGGGTCATATGGCGAGCATTTTGCGCGTGGGAACGGGATCCCGTGATCCGTCGTGAAAACCACGATAGTATTCGACTCCAACTGAAGCTTCTCCAACTGAGTAAGTATCCGACCAACCGAGTTGTCGACGATCTCGATAGCATGTTCGAAGGCGGCGAATTCCTCCCGAGCGCGTTGTTCATCGACCAGATAGTTGGGGAGAGCGGTAGACTCACTAGCTGATGTAGGAGTCCCCTCAAATCCAGTATCTCTGTCGGGTCTCCGATGGGGGTCATAGAACCCGACCTGAAGATAAAAACTGTCGCTCCGTTCTGCTTGTTGTTTGAGGGCTTTGCAGGTAGTATTCGCTATCTCTTTTGAGTCCAAGCTGGCCGGCATAGTCGCATCGAAAAACGACTCCGGACGCCTGGTGGCATGTTGAACGCCGACGGAAACCGTATTCCATCCCGCATCAGAGAGAATTCCAGCGAAGTGTGACTCGGTAGGGTGTAGATCCCACTCAAATTCGCCGTGAGTCAGTCCCATCACCCCGTTCTGATGTGGGTACCGCCCAGTGAACATTGCAGCTCTGCTGGGGCTACACTGCGGTGCAACGCAGTAGCTGTTTTCGAAACGGGCACCACCGCTTGCTAAGGCGTCTATGTTAGGCGTGTGGAGCTGTTGGCCATAACACCCCAGATGCTGTCCAAGGTCGTGGCAGTTGATGAACAGTACATTGGGATCACCGTTCGATTGTGCCATTGATCCTCAGTGTCATTATAGCTACTTAGTCTGTGGTGTGGGACCAGACACTTTTCGTCCCTATCATCCCAGAGGGTCTACCAGACTCAGAGAATGGGTGAATATTCTCTGACACCCGAGACACCCCTATCGACTTGTTCACGGGGGATGCTCCGAGGTACTACCGGTCGAGGGTTAGTATCTTCACATTCCGAGAACGGATTTGTCAAGGGCAAATGTACCCCCTGGCACACCCACCCCTATCGATTTGTTCTTGGTAAGGAAAAGCCATGGGTGGAAGAACAACCACAGAATCTGCAATAGGCTTGCTTATTCCAAGCAGTAATACTATGTGATTTTCTAGCCCCGCTCAAAACAAATCGATAGGGGTGTGTTCTTCTAGTAATTCAGAACACTCTAGCTAGAATAGTAGATAAAAAGAAAGGAGAGTACGTCCAGTAATACTCCTAAATGGAAAGTAGACATCCCACGATCCAATTTGCCAGATCTCTCTTCCCCGGTTGCTTCCCAGTGAGAACAAATCGATAGGGGTGAGAGGGTGTGTTAAGAGACCTCGACTCGCTCGAAACGAATGGTGTAACATATCGTTAGAGGTTGAGAAGAACGATGATGTAACTATCTAATATCTACCCCTCAAAGCCTATATCGATAGAAAAGATATCGATAGGGGGAGTCTTTTAGTATATTGATTGAGTGGGGTGAGACATGCCCATGGATTCTGGTTCCGAGGAATCCTCGTCGTCGACAGGTTCAATCAAGGATCTCATTCTTGAGCAGGACAAAACTGCAAGTCTCATCAAAAACCGTTCCCTTCTTGAACCGAACGAAATCGTTGATGAGGAGCGGATCGTCGGTCGTGATACCCAACTTACCGATATTACACAGCACCTTCGTGTTGCGATCAGCAATGAGCGGCCACCAAATCTATTCCTCTATGGACCATCCGGAACCGGGAAATCGCTCATTATCAATGCTGTTTGTCAGAACATCGTTGAACTCTGTGAGAGTCGTGATATTCGATTCGGAGTTATCCAAATGAACTGCCAGAACGTCGGCACTCTAGGCGCAGCCGTCTACGAACTCATTCGGAAGGTAGCGAATGATACTGGGGCGACTATTGATGTCCCAGAACACGGTATTCCGAACAAGAAAAAGTGGCGTGAACTCTATCGTCTCATCAACGAACACTACGATATAGCTGTATTCATCCTTGACGAACTCGACATGCTTGTGGGGCGCCGCGATAAGGATGAACCAGCCTTCTCACGCCTCCTCTATCAGCTCTCTCGTGCGGGAAGCACTAACGAGATCGCTGCTCAAGTTTCCGTAACTGCCATCACAAACGATACGAAGATGATGGAGAGTGTGGGTAGTCGTGCTCTTAGTTCATTCACACCAGAAGACGTACACTTTAGCGACTACGATGCTAATCAACTTCGCGAGATTCTCTGGGCTCGAGAGGACGCTTTTCGTGAGGATGCACTCAGCCAAGACGTGATCCCACTTGCTGCGGCATTTGCCGCGCAAACCAATGGAGATGCACGGAAGGCTATCGATCTCATGCGAACAGCGGGATCACTCGCAGAAAAGATAGGCGCGGATAAAGTCCGCGAAGAACATATTCGAGAAGCTCAAGATAAGGTTGAAAAAAATCGCGTCCTGGAAGTTACTCGTGGTATCAGCACCCAAAAGAAACTCTGCCTGTTTGCAACTGCGGTTGTGGCGTCTGAAGCAGGCACTGGTGCGGCAAAGAGTCCGCTCGGGTACCGAGTCTATCAGTACCTAACGGATATCTTGGGCTTAGACCAATACCATCAGGAAACATACGTGAACAAAATGAAGGAACTTACGACTTATTCACTTGTAGAGACAGAACGAAAGAGCCAGGGCCCACATTCGGGCAGTTACCTTGAATTCACGTTCGGTGAGAATCCCGAAACCATCATTGAAACCCTTCGCGAAGACTCGCGGCTGAAAGACGCACATGATGACGAGCTGCGTACAGTTGTGAACGCACAAATTCGCTGATGGACCTCTGTTCGAACAAAACGATAGAGGTGAGAGCAGGTGACAATGACTAGACTTTGAGATTCGTAGGAACAAATCGGTAGCGGTGGGTCTGTAAATTGTGAGGGGCCTTCACACAACAAATCGATAGAGGCGACTCTCCACAAACAAATATCAATTTGTTTGGGTTCGAACCGGGTCCCGTTCTCAGCTATGTAATCGGAGGATGTCTTACTAAACATCTATAGCTTCATCTCAAACGCGATGAATAAGCTGACATCTTCTCCGGCTTCAGGGCGAGGCTTTGTGCCTGTCTATTAGGTTTCGACCCATTCTAACTAAATTCGGAAAGCTCGGTCCCTGCTGAACCCAATGGCTCTAAATCAAGCGCAATTGAATTCGAGTTCTTTCTCGGCGAGTAATCATTTTGCATGGTCAGTGACCGATGACGCGACCAGAATCCCGCGAATCGACCTCGCAGTTCGGCGCCTCGACATACCTATCCAGATGCCTAGCAGCATCTGATCCGGCACGACGACGCTTGAGTTCTACTGTTAACACGTCGTTAGCATCCTTCCCGCAGATATCGCTCGCTCCAGCAACCGCCTCGCGCTCGGTCATCTGCGGGACGAATCCCTCTTTCAGTAGCTCCAATTTAAATTCATTTCCAAGGCTAGACCCGGTTCAAGTCGCTTATATTTTACCTGACCTTACCCAGAGGATGCTATGGAGGCACCTGATGTCGACGAACTCCTTCCACCCGATCGAACATTGATGGGGCCCGGTCCGAGCGAGGTCCACCCGCGTGTACGGCGAGCGATGAGCACGCCGTTAGTCGGTCATCTCGATCCGGCTTTCGTCGACCTGATGGACGATGTCCAAGAACTGCTTCGGTACACTTTCCAAACCGATAATGAATTCACGATTCCGGTGAGCGGCACGGGGTCGGCTGCGATGGAGAGCGCAATCGCGAATCTCACTGAACCCGACGATACGGTTCTGGTTCCGGACAACGGGTACTTCGGCGACCGGATGGCCTCGATGGTTCGACGGGCTGGCGGTTCGGTCGGACGCGTTGACGCTCCGTGGGGTGCGCCGCTCGATCCGGACGATGTAGCCACAGCGTGTGAAACCCACGACCCCGATGTGGTGGGGTTCGTCCACGCTGAGACCAGCACCGGCGTACTCCAGCCGGACGTGCCAGCTCTGACTGAGATCGCCCACGACCACGACGCGCTCACGATCGCAGACACCGTAACGTCACTCGGCGGGGTGGAACTTCGAGTCGACGAATGGGGGATCGACGCGGCGTACTCAGCGACGCAGAAATGCCTCTCCGCCCCGCCTGGCGCGAGCCCGCTTACCCTCTCCGAACGCGCTGTCGAGAAGGTCACGAACCGCGACGCCCCGGTCCGGTCGTGGTATCTCGACCTCTCGCTGCTCGCCGACTACTGGGGCGAAGAGCGTGCATACCACCATACTGCGCCGATCACCAACGTCTACGCGCTCCGCGAGGCGCTTCGACTGGTGGCCGAAGAGGGGCTCAAAGCACGCTGGGAACGCCACGAGCGGGTCGCAGGTGCGCTACGGGACGGCGTTGAGGCGATGGGGCTCGAACTCGCGAGCGAGTCGTGGCTTCCGAGCCTGAACACCGTCGCGCTCCCCGAGAGCGTCGATAATGGAGCGGTTATCGATCACCTGCTTTCCGAACACGGGATCGAGGTTGCAGGTGGGCTCGGCGACCTTGCTGGCGACGTACTCCGAGTCGGGTGTATGGGCCGTTCCGCCCGACCGGCGAACGTCCTCGCAGTCATAGCGGCACTTGGTGATGCGCTTGCGGCCCAGGGTAGTGAGATCGATGTGGATGCCGGACTGGCGGCGGCACAGGGCAAGCTTTGACATCCTCCCCACGCTAAAGGACGAGGATTCCCATACCCGCACCGTTGTGCTGGGTTAGGCGTTTCAGGTTCGTGGACGAACGTTTGTGCGTCCCTTGGGAGTGCCAAGCCCCCGGTACCTCTATTGTTCGGGACGCTATATACGAACGCAGCCTTTCGGTGGGGCATCCGAGTGGTCGTCATTTGCCCCGACTCGATTCGGAGGTGCTTCGTCCGCACCGTCCCACTACCTTCTCTCGAGCGGGGATGCGAGCGATCCCTATGATTGTTCGGATTTCGACTCACAGGAGGCCGCTCAGCAGGTCTACGATAGCGACCCCAGCGATCCGTCGGGTCTCGACGGTGACGGCAACGGTGTAGCCTGCGAATCGCTCTAATCGGGTTCACGGCCGTTTCCACGCTCAATACACTACAGCGAGCCGTTTGGAGCGTTCCAGTATAGTTTAGGCGAGAACCCTGCATTGGAGACGTCTCGGGTCAACGCAACTGATATATCACCGTCTACATCTTTTGGAACTTCGAACGGCAGCCACCGCTCGTGGGCCACATTAGGAGCCACTGCTATCGAGGAATACTCATTGGTTCTGAGTAATGGTATATTTACTGGATAATACCGGTATTGCTAATCCGGAGGACGAATCTACTGGAAATTGGAGGGGTAGAGAGGCTATCGGCTGTGTTTTCAAACGAGAGGTATACAGTTACAGTCGCATTTTGGTCTATGGGCGAATGCCGGTCAACAGTGAGGTTTATCGGAT
>NZ_JAAAJC010000018.1:0-11442 GCF_009900715.1 Halococcus salsus | reverse complement strand
TGAGGAGGAATCTGCATGATTGATACGATAGAGAATAGGGAAATAAGCTTTCTGACGGGTGAGAGCGGAGTCACGAGAAACAGGAGTCCAGAAGAGTTACCCCACTAAGCCCAACTGTTCGAATACGTGGGGGTAACACTTGACGGCACCCCTATCGATTTGCACAACACGGCAAGGACCTTCATAACAAATACCGTGTTATTGTTTTACAGAGAGGGACAGCTCGTCATGAGACACAGTAGGCATGTGCTCCTCTCTATCCCAGAGCTTTGAGCGATAAGTGTTTTAGATTGTGCGCTCGGCATGGCCACCCTTGATAGCGAAGATAGTCCGCCGCCAAACCACAATCTCAATCCGCTGACGAATTCAATCCTGACGGCACTTATAACAGACACCGTTTTTGAGGTAGGGCTTCAGAACACCTTTGTTACAGTTTTCACACTGTTCTATAGGCGATTCCTTCGAGGGTTCCGTTGCCATACTTGCGGATGCTTGTGGTTACTTAATATACTTTGCGAGGCACCGAGGGTGGTATTTCGCGTAAGGTGACTCAATCTCGCCGTCGGACCACGACCTCGACGTCGTCGGTCTCGTCACTAAATCGCACCACAGGAGTGGGGAGCCGCTCAGTGGAGATGGACTCCTGGACGGCGACCGCCGCGATCGCGCACTCGGGTAGGTATTCGCCGTCGGCGAGGAGCACGGCGCGCTCCTCGCAAAACGTGGACATGAGTCACCGCCGTCCTTCGCGTTCGATTCTTTTTCGTGTCTTACCCAATCTCCAATCAGCTAACCCGTCTATCGTTTAGTAAGACCTGAGGAAGACTTTAGGTCAGTAATAACGAATGGCATGGGCATGACGATACTCCCACGGCCCATTATGAACTACCGAGACCGGATCATCACAGCATCATTCGTGACTCGTCTTGTAGTGGGTGGCGGTGTCGTGATGGTCCTCTTCGTTCTTGGTTTCGGCCAAGCAACTCTCGCCGGCGCTCTTCCCGCCGTGTGGGTGTCGGTGGTCTATCTGCTTGTGCTGCTTGCGCTGGCCTATACATTCTATGCACTCCTGCGGTCGTTCGTGTACTAAAGTCAGCATAAATGACATCTACATACCCTCGGCTGATTGAATGAGAGTGAGCCATCAGAGGAATCTATGGAGGCCACGGATTCTTACCGAACGTTTGGACCGACATCCCATTCTAATATTTGGTAAGAGGCGAACAGCGGACGCAGCGGGGCCCAAGGAGTTACCCCACCCAGCCGAACAAGTCAAACACATGGGATAACAGTACCCAAAGACTATTGCAGATAAAGCGAGACGCTCAAACGGGCGGGAGGCTCGCCATAGCCAAGCTACTCACCCGCCCGTTTCCATGGTTTCCGAGCAGTGCGTACACCGTATTAGTTACTTTACCAAGTCGAATTCAGTCTAGCGAGTGGGGTAACTCCCGATCGCCACCGGACCGGGCCTATGGTCCGGCCGTCGCTCGAAGCCGGCACTTGGGCGCGAAAACTATTGGAACCCAAAGTGGTTTTGCAGTTGATGAATAGGTTCAACTGGGCAGGCCGGATCCGAAATCGCACCCATATACCTGCCCATTCCTATACCGCTGAGCGATAGGCGTAGCAAACGTAGCACCGGTGTGCCCACCACCTCAATTCAAGCGGCACTCAGGACAGGTGTCGTCTTTGAGGTACGCTTTCATAACCGTCTTACCACAATCCTCGCACGCCTCTAAGGGCGAATGTTTCGGGTGCCCGGCATAACCAGGTAGCAAAGCCTCGGTGAGGCTGATTTTAGTTCGCGTCCCTGCTTTTCGAGAAACTTTGAGGAGGTCTACTCAGCGTCAGGTGTGCGATCGCGAAAGACATGAATCAATTCGTCGGTTGTGGCTTCTCGGTTTTCATCATCAATGTCGGCTTCAACGAGCGCTCTTTCCATCTCATTAGCACTGATAGATGTATCGTACTCCTCTCCTTCGATGAGCCTCTCTACCAACTCACTCTCTTGCTCGGTGAGGCTGACGCTTGCTTCGTCGATAAGTGGGACCTGCTCGTTCTCTGTGTGGTCACCATCTTCGGCCTGATCAGCACCTCCGTTCGTCATAGCCGGAATTCTACGTTCGTGTCTCATACGAATTTTACGGCCAAACGCAGTCGAGATCGAATTCTCGAAGTAGGAATCACTATATGAATTTACTACGATCTCGATTCTAGCGATGCGTAGTTGGTTTCACGAACGGGCCAAACGCTGGTGGTCTGACCATTTTCCTTCTGCAATCCCATCTTCTCTCGGATACACCGCTCCTACTGGAGAGATAGAGTATCTCATCGATCCCAGTGTGTTGCATAAGGGGCACGATGTCCGCTACGTTCTTACCTAACATAGGCATCGAAGCCTTGTTCTAATGTTTGGTAAGACCCGAATGTCAGAATCGGGGAACCTAGAGTTAGCAGATCCAATATTTATCTGAGTTCATTGGCTCGATTAGACGATACCAAGACGGTTTTTGAGAAGGATTCATGATCAGTCTCAGAATACCCGCGCTTACAGCAATAAGGACCAGTAACTTTACCCACCACCCCGCCCTCTCCCACAGCCAACACAATGATAATAGCCAGAACCCCGGTTACGCAGCCTGAGAACCACATTGGAGCCAATGAAAGAGGAGGTGTGTAGTTTGGTTCGTATCGATGCGGTTACTGAGGACTTCCTAACGGACAAAGGCAAGGGCCAAGGTGGCAAGAGCGGAAACTATCGAAGCGACGCCAACAGAGAGCTCGACCGCTTCGTGGACTTCCTCGCTCAGCACAAAGATGCCGTGACGACGTTCGAGGAATTGGAGTCAGGCCATCTCCGCGAGTACGCACGGCATCTCACCCGCCAGGGTTGGGCGACGGGCACAGTCCGAACCTACTACGCCTACATCTCAGCGTTCTGTGGCTGGGCCGTTCGTGAGGGTCATCTCGCCGAGAACGTCGCCCAGCGGCGCAATGCAACCGAGCCCATCCCCGACGACGGTGGTCACAAGAGTGGTGACCAGCAGGCCTGGTCCGCTGACGACCGCCAGCAGCTCACCAAGTTCGTCGACGAGCAGGCACACGAAGCTATCGACAATGTCAGTGAGGACCGAGAAGCGGCGATCAAGGTCTGTCGCGACCGCGCTCTCGTCTATCTCCTTTCGTACTCGGGGGTTCGAGGAGCGGAGGTTCTCCGCGACAAAAGCGATGAGCGAAGGCAGGGACTCCGCTGGGAGGACGTTCATCTCAAGGACCGCTACGTGACGGTGTTCGCGAAAAAACAGCGTCTCGACGACCGGGGCCTCCCTGGGCCGGTAATCTATCCCTTGGAGGTCTACCAGCGCGTTCTCGACGTTCCCAGTCAGAATTGGCCGGTCTTTCCCTCTTTCCACCGCCCAACGCTCTCCCAACGGATTACCGAAACGCTCACCCAGCGTGGTTACACCGAAACAGAAATCGAGGAAGTCAAAGAAGACCAGTCGCTCATCGAAGCCTGTGTCGAGGTCGACGTCGCGCCACCATCAATCACAACTGACGCAGGACGGCACGTTCTCAAGCGACTCTGTGAGCAGGCAGGCATCGAACTCGATGACGATGAGTATCTGATGCCTCACGGTGCTCGCCGCGGTGCTGGCGAGGTCCTTGTTCGCACCTCAGGCCACGCGGCCGCCGCGCGAGCGCTCGATAACTCCGAGGAAGTCGTTCGCGAGCATTACTCGCATATTGAGGCCGGCGATCTCGCCGACCAGATGACTGATGCCTTCGAAGAAGCTGATAGTGAGTAAATAGCTGGCGAAGCCCTTACAGCAAACGTCTCGTGTCGACATCATACTACAAAAATACGTTCTTCAGTGGTTAGCAGTACTCAGCGTCGTCCTCCACATGATGGCCGGGAAGAAGACCGCGTTTTTCGAGCCCGTAGAAGAGCACCGTATGGGCAACCATTGCAACGATGATACCGTTCAGCGCAGCTATCCCGGGAATCACACTTGGGAGCCCAATACCTGGGAAGAGAGCCCCTGCTGTAAGGGCAGCAACGGCACAACCAACGAGGTACGCCGTAATCCCGGAGTAACGGACTCCGACGAATTCGACGTCTTCCATTCGTGGGATTTGCAGCTTCCAGCACAGCAAGTAGTCTGCGATGAGAACCCCTCCAAGTGGTGGAATGTACTGACCAAGTAGACCTAGATACGGTGACAATGCATCACTTACTCCTAGTAGGGCAAGCATAATCCCGATCGCCCCGCCTGCAAGGACGAACGGACGCTTTTGCTTGATGCCGAACGCTTCGCTTCCAGCTACGCCGAATGCATATGCTGCGTTGTCGTTAGTCGTCCATACATTGAGTATCAGCGCAATCAGACCGAGCCCAGCAAGCCCTTGGACCGCAAGGACCTGATAGAGGTCGCCAGCCGGCGTTACGTTGTACGCTGTTCCACCGACGGCGCCGCTGAAGAACAGGAACCCGTTTCCGAGCAAGAATGCGATTAGCCCCGCCCAAAAAGCGACTTTCTGGTTACGGGCAAATCGAGCCCAGTTCGGCGCCTGTGTCCCACCGCTCACAAACGTTCCAACAACGGCAGTTACAGCAGCTCCAAAGCCCATCTCAGCTGAACTACTCCCGAAGAGACCACCGAATCCCCCTACATCAAGGAGGGCGATCGCGATAGACAGGACGCCTATCAATACAAGGGCGGGCACAGCTATTTTTGAGAGAATTTCCATTCCATCGTACCCGATGTAGGCAGACGAGAGGTGGAGAATGCCCCACAGAAGAATCAGGAAAGAGACCCACATCGGCGTGTTGATATTGAAGAATTCTGCTGTCGGGACTGCAACCATCGGAATGGTCACCCCAAACCATCCAACCTGAGTCCCCCCAAGTAGAAGATCTGCCCACTTAGCACCGAAGCGGCCAAACGTGTAGCGTGAAAGCAGGACTGCTGTGAGACCAGCTTTTGCTGCGATTGCGCAGAGGATGGCGACGTAAACACCCAAAATCGCGTAGCCAACGGCCATTGCTTGCAGTAACTGTCCGAATCCGAGTGCAGCACCGACTGCAGCCCCTGAATATATCGTCCCGGCGAAAAATACGAATCCCAATAGTACTGCGGATATACTCCACAATCCTTTTCGTTCATTCATCGGTACATGGTCAACTGGCCAATCTGGGTCAGCCAGCTCTTGATCGCCAAGTACGAACTGTTTTAGCCTATCGGTGGCGTTTTCTGAAGACATTCTTCGAGTTCGTGTGTAGTCATATAGCATAGGTAGATAAATTCGTTGGTATACCCAGTATTATCGAAACGGGAGATATTTAATCTACGCTTTCCTGCCTTTCGCATGGCACGCTACCTGGTTCAGAACGCTCAGCTGTTAGATGGGGATGTCGTCGACATCGAGATCGAGGACAGCGATGTCGCTTCGCTCAATCCGGCTGGAAGCAGTGACCCTGAGAGCTACAGCTCGGATAATCAATATGATGCTGAAGAGCGATTGGTTACACCAAGTCTCACCGAACCTCATCTGCATCTCGATGCCACACAGACTGCAGGTGGTCCCCGTTGGAACAGGTCGGGAACGCTGACGGAAGGGATTGAAATTTGGGGTGAGCGCAAGCAGTCTATTACAAAGCAAGACGTCAAAGACCGTGCTCTGAAGACAATCAAATGGCTTGTGAGCCATGGAACAACTCGGATTCGAACACATGCAGATACGACAGAAGAGACGCTTACTGGGGTTGAGGCTCTCTGTGAACTCCGAGAGGAGGTAGCCGATTTAGTCGACTTGCAAGTCGTTGCTTTCCCTCAAGATGGAATTTTAACTGACGAGTCCCACGAGGACCTCCTTCGTGATGCCATCGACGTGGGAGTGGACCTCATCGGTGGAATTCCACATCGTGAGCTAACCCCAGAAGATGGGGCTGCGTCCGTGAAGATCGCGGCTGATCTGGCTGAACGCCATGAACTTCCGGTTGATCTACACATCGATGAAACGGATGACCCAAACTCACGGTTCACAGAGGTATTGGCTAGTGAGGCGCTGAAACGAGATATTGGAGACCGGGTGACTGCAAGTCACGCTACGGCAATGCATTCCTATTCGAACGCCCATGCGCAGAAGGTGATCTCGATGCTTAGCGAGAGTGGAGTTTCGGTAATCACCAACCCACTAGCTAACATTGTACTCCAGGGCCGCTATGACGATTATCCCCGACGTCGAGGCCATACGCGTGTCGACGAACTACGAGCAGCCGGAGTCACCATCGGTATCGGGCACGACTCGGTTCTCGATCCATTCTATCACTATGGAACTGGTGACCAGTTGGACGCTGCATTCATGCTCATCCACTATCTTCACATGAATGGTTATCAAGACGTAGCGGATGTCTGGGAAATGCTAACAACTGAAAACGCGACGGTATTCTCAGACGATGACTATGGGCTTGAGCCTGGCTCAGACGGCTCGCTCGTTGTTTACGATGCAATGAGCCCATTTGACGCGCTGCGTACGCGCGCCCCTAGAACTCTCGTCTTACGAAGTGGTCATGAGGTGGCACGAACTGAGCCCCAACAAACGACGGTACGCCACGCTGGTGACTCAGAACGGATCCGGTACCGGCGCTGATTCTGGGAGCGGGATATCCACTACGAATCAACCGAGGGGTCCTCTCTGAAAGCGGTGGAGTTGCTGATGTGATGGTTGATCTAGTCATGAGGTGGGCTATCTCTGATAGTCTATTGCACGCAGCGAAAGCACTGATGATGGTCGTATCACTACCAGAGCAAGGAAGCCCAGTCTTACCAAACGCTGGTTCTCATGACAGTCTAGATGTTAGGTAAGATGCTGGAGTCGCTGATTCTTTAAGTGCTTCTGGCGATAAGGTGTAGATACGAGGGAGGAACGCGTTAGTTTCCTGCGAGAGAATTACTGCACGTAGCCACGCCTTTCAACTACGAGCAGCCAGTACTGGCTGCGTAATGACCGACGAGGATGCTGGTCGGTATTTACTCCCAGCAGTCGAAGACCGCCGTCCGGAACTGCTCAGCGAACGCGATATCTCGCCGCTCAGCCAGCTCCCTGGGGATAGTGCTGTCTCACGAGCGGACCTCCAGCGTGACGAAACCGTCCGACAATGGGGGCTCGTCACGCCGAGTGCAACGCGTATCGGCCGCGCAGATACACCCGAGCACGACCTCAGCGAGAACGTTCGCCGGCTCCACGACGAGCGTCATCCGGCGATGAAGGGCTACAGCCGGCGTGCTCACCGTCTCGAGAAGCTCCGACTGACCCACGCCCTGTGTAGTAGCCTCGACCTCACCCCGTGGCAGCGCGACCGGGCTATTGGGACGATGGTCGACCTCGACCTTACCACCTTCGGGAGTCAGCGTGCCATTCCCAAAGTCGCGCTCGTCGTGATCCGCCACGTCGTCGACCGCGAACGCGAGCATCATCTCGGTCTCCATGACGACGAGTGGATCGCCGACCAATCCCCCCAGAAACTCGCCGACCTCTACGAGCAATTCCACTCCATCACCGACGAGGAATCGTTCACGAGCCTCTGTGAGAAACACGACCTCGATACCACCAGTCTTAATCGGCTCCGCCGAACCCTCGTCGACCAACTCGACGAGCGTGGCCTCCATGATGCAGTCTATGGCCGCAATCCCTACCGTGACCCGAGCTTACCGAGTCCCGAGATTCGTTCCTCGGCTTGATTTGATATCCTCTCAGCCACCGATAGAGCGGGGTTGAATGGTCGCTTTCTTTTCAGGACTGGCTGAGATAAGCAACCGGGTATTCTCTACAGGGTGTACAGAAGCCGGTGTTTCTTTACAGGTCTCGCCAGCCTCTTCCCTTCAATCGTGTCAGGTCTCGTGGTGGATTTTGCACATTGGGGTGGATCGCATGTGCTGTTCGGGTGACTCACTGATGGATTGATCATAGCGAAAGATGATCTCACCAGGTTTGCCAGAGTAGCACGGTGATACAACGCGTCGTGACCTGAATCTTGCACATGGATACAGCGATCGATGTGCAACGAGAGAGAATCGATTCTACCGGCGTAGAACCCCCTGTTTTTGTGACCTGTGGTAGCCCTCGGTCAGGCAGGTTGAGTCCAGTCTTAATCCTCTACCTCAACATTGAATTTGCTTCGCCAACGGTATCGTCGGCCTCCCCAAACAAACGTATCCCTCCAGAGGCCATAGAGAAACAGCGGAACTTGGAGGAGTGCTGCAGGATACGCAAGTAAGAACGTCCACCGCTCTACACCGAGATAGGTATAGATGCCCGCATAAATCCCGGTCAAGCAAACCGCAGCCAACAGTGGACTTGCTACGCAGAAAACCGCCACCAGTGTTGAGACGACGAGGAGACTGAGCATGTTTCGTCGGTCGTGGTGCCAAACCAACTGTGTGAATCTCGTGTGACGCTCAAGCGACGCTCGGATTGTTCCTCCGACCTCTACCTGCCGTACCCTCCGAACCACAGTGAAGTCAATGTGTTCCGAAAGCAGTCCATCGTCACTGACAGTCTGCCGTAATTCTTCGATAAAGCATTCTATATCGACATCCGAGCGTTCAAACATCAGTGCACCTGCCCACGATTGACCTTCTAAAAGTGGAATAAGAGAACCGCCCGCTGCATAGACCGGTTCGAGGAGAGTCGAAAGAGTATCTTGACCAACAAAGAAAGCTACCTCTGAAATCGGTCCATGAGCGTTGTAATCCGTATGTAGCGCGTCTAGCCAGTCCGGTGGATGAACGAAGTCATCGTCTGTCCAGACAATTCGATCATTCGAAGCCGCTTCCATTCCCGCTGCAATAGCGTTCGCTTTGCCAGAACACCCAACTGGGCGACCGGCCATGACGAGATCTACTGAAAAAGGAATATTTTGATTCGCTATTGGATCGTTAGCTGTGTCACAAACGACGAGCAATTCATCAATTTCTCTCAATTGATCTAGTATTTCTCTGCATGCAGACTGCCACTCAACGGTGGGCATAATCACACTTACCGGCGGATTGGGCTTGTTCATGATAGTGTGACGTTCGATTGATGAGTTTTGAGTTCCCAGCACCATATATCTACAAGTTTTCACCCCGCTCACGGTTCTTGGTTAGCCAACTAGCGAAGGCTAGACGCACAGTGAATGACTACTATCCAGATTCCATACCCTGTCAGTAGACCAGTGTCTATCTCCAGGGTGGCATGAATTTCACCATCTACAGAAATCTCGTAAAAGGCGGGTCTCGAGCTAGAGACCCCCCAGCCCGTCCGTCACTTTCTGAGCTACAGGGCTGAGCCTTACCAGATAATTCTACCCACGCACGCATCAGTCAATAACTGAGAAAACATGCTTCCTTACTGCACCGAGGAAGGTCGCAGACAGTGCAATTGCACCAGACACAGCACCAAAGGCGGCCGAAAGGGTTGGTGCAACAAAATGGAGAGTAGCGGCAGCGATCATGAACACCATGCTCCATGCGTACAGATGAAGAACCAGCACCCGAAGCTGCTGGTTCAGTTCTTGTGTAGACGTACTCAAAGCTAATCACCGATCTCAAAACCGAAAAATCCGAAAAAGGCTAGAAGCTAGTATTCGAAGCTCTCAGCGGTTCCAGCGGGAATATCCACAGGAGCATCATGGTCGTCATCTGGCAGAGCCGGGTCAGGTCTAAAGTCCCTACCTGCACCTCGAGATCCACTTTCTGGGCTCTCGGTCGAAGCAGTCGGATTACCATGAAGAAGGCCGTTCTGTTTCAACTGCTCCTTAACTGACTGAGACAACCGGCTCATACCCGTTTCCAGTCCAAATTTCGTCACAAGCCTTTGGAACTCCTCGTCCTCACTAATCCGGTGTTCTAGCGAACCCTGTTCTGCCCTATCTCGATTGACAACGAATTTGATCACAGCAAGGGCTACCTTCTCAATGGACTTCTGGCTACCAAATGCATCCAAATTGAGCTCCTGCATCATACGGACCGCCTCGTTCTGTTGCAGATTACTCAATCGCAAGCTACTGCAGAGAGCCTGTGTAATTCTCTTCTTATCCCACTCCGCAGTGCGGGTACTAAGTTCCCCATCTGACTGGTGCCGTCCATCGTTGAGTTCGCTCAGTCTCTCCCCTTTATCGTCTCTTTCAGACCCGCTTCCGATACGAGTCGCAGCCGGACTCTCCGGCCCATACTCGAACTGGTTTTGATCACCAGAAATGTCCTCTTCACTCAACGCCCCTTCTCCTGGTTGTGCATCTGGGATGGGACGCCGCCTTTTCAAATCCCAGGCGCTGTGATGGTTTTCACTGGTCATGATGAATTTGCTAGTTTCTTCTCCGCATCATGGACCAAATACAGTAGTAGAGACAAAGGATACAGATACGCCTCAAGTACTCAAGACCAAAAAGCATGATCCGCACTCTACCTCGTTCATATAGATACCTTGTCGCAAGAATGACTTAAAAGAGGGTTCAATTTCTCGTCATTTCTGCCCAATACAAACCATTGGAGCCTTCTCCAAAGTGCAGGTTCCGGACCGCAACGCAACCACACCCGCCACGCTCCGCACCGCTAGAGAGTTTTGTCCCCCTTCCGGGGCAGCCATAGCCCGACCACATACCCACGGAGCGCCCGCCCACCTCCACGGTCCTGCTCGCGCCCACAGGGCGCTGTGCGGGCTTTCACAGAGAGAAGGGTTGCCGAGAACGCCCGGTAATACCTTCTCGATGGTCCCGGCGTTCCTCGCGTTGAATGGCCGTTAGTTCGCTTCTCACCCGAAATGGCCGACCAAGCGCCGCATACCGGCTCCGAGGACGAACGCACTGATGCCGACGCCGAGGAGCACCGCTCCAACCCACAGATACCACGACCAACCGATCATCGGCCATGAGGGGGATAGAACGGCGCGGAGTCCGTGTGTGAGAACCATCGCACCGGCGATGACGACCGTGTTCAGGGCGCTCACGACTAGCCCGCTGTTGAGATAGGCGTTCACCAGTGCCGCGATAATCCCGATGAGGACCGGCAGATAGACGAGCGGCCAGATGAAGGGCAGCGTTCCGGTCATCATCCCGCCGAAGAAGACGGCCGTGAGCACGAACATCGCCGCGGCGAACCCGATGAACTGTCGGGAGCGATGCCGTTCCCTCCCGAACAGCACGGCAGACTGTGTTGCGCTCATGATAGCATCTTTTTCCCGTCCAGTAAGTATCTTTACCCGATCTGTTATGGGAAAGCTACATGTTCCATGGAGACGAACTAGAAGCAATGACAGTTCTTAGCAATATACGAGCGTCACTGACCACCAATCGGCAGCTCAAACTGGGAGAAGTCATGGGATGGGCAAGTATCTTAATGAGCCTCTGGATAGGGCTCACGGCGATCACTGACGAGGCTTGGATAGCTGGCGCACTTT